>JBGPEV010000542.1:0-2790 GCA_041482995.1 bacterium
AGAGCCCGGAGGAAAGCATGCCCCAGTCGGGCATGGTGGTCTTGCCCAGGATCACGGCGCCCGCTTCCCGCAGGCGGGCCGCCGGGGGCGCGTCCACCGTGCTGGGAGCCACCGCCTCCAGCGCCCGCGTGCCGATCGGCGAGCGGTCGCCCTGGGTGGCGATGTTCTCCTTGAGCGTGATGGGCACGCCGTCGATGGCCGAAAGCGGTCGGCCCCGCTTCCAGCGCTTGGCCGAGGCCTTGGCGCCGGCCAGCGCGGAATCGCTCAGCACCTTGTACATGGCGTTGATCCTGGGTTCCCAGGCCGCGATGCGCGCCAGGGCGGCCTCGGTCACCTCCACGGGCGAGAGCTTGCCCTTGCGATAGGCGGCGGACAGTTCCGCCGCGGACAGGTTGTGCAGCGCGGTCATGAGGGGGGTCTCCCGGGAAGGATGGCGCAGGTACGGGCCGGAGCGGATTCAGCTTCTCATACGTCGGCGGCGCGGGGGATGTCCAGCAGGGGAACGGGGGCGGGCGCGCGGCAGCGCGCCCCTGCAGATTCCCACCACGCTCCCACAAACCCCAACCCGGGAATGTGTGGGGGCGCGTTGCTACGCGCCCCGAGCGCGTCCCAGGCGCCCGCGGTGCCCCGTGAGATCCGTGGCTCGGGACGGTTAGAGCGGGATGACCACGTAGCGGCGCAGGGCCAAGTCGGCATCGTCGGCGAGGCGGTTGGCTTTCTGGATGGTGGCGAGGCGGGCCTGCATGGGGGAGCGCTCACTGGATACGCCGGCCGCCCAAGCGGCCAGGGTTTCCAGCTTGTCTTCCTGCTTCACCAGATAGATCACGTAGTCCGAGGTGCCCACGGACTTGACGCCCGCGATCTTGTCCAGGATGGAGGACTTCGTGCCGGCGGGCACGCGCAGGGTGTAGGGCTTGGTGCCCGGCGGAATTTCGGCTTTCAGCAACTCGGGATTCAGCGCCAGGATGCGGCTCAAGTCGATGTCCGTGTGCTCGGCAAAGTCCGCAAGGGACATGCCGGGGGAGACCTTGACCTGGTCAAAGACAATCCGGGGGTGGAACGGGATCTCGCTGAAACCGAAGGCGCCGGGATTCTTGGCGATCAGCGCCATGGCGATGAAAGCCGGCACGTAGTTGCGCGTCTCTTCCGGCAACTCCAGCGCCCAGTAATTGGCGGGCTGCTTGGCCTTGCCGTTCACGCGCAGGGCCCACTTCACGGTGCCGGGGCCCGAGTTGTAGGCCGCCAACGCCAGATCCCAGTCGCCGAACTGGTCATAGAGCGTTTTGAGCAGCTTGGCGGCGGCCCGGGCGCTCACGATGGGGTCCAGGCGGCTGTCGAACCAGTCGTTCTGCTCCAAGTTGAAGCGCTTGCCCGTTTCCTCGATGAACTGCCACACCCCCACCGCGCGGGCCGGGGAAACGGCGGTCTCCATGTACCCGCTTTCGATCATCGGGAGGTAGACCAGTTCTTCGGGAATGCCCTCGGCGCGGAAGATTTGCCGGTAGGTTTCCAGATAGCGGCCCGAGCGCGCCAAGCCGTCTTGCACGCGGCGGCGCTGCTTGGTGGTGAAGAAGTCGACATACTGCTGGACGGTATTGAGCGCTTCGGGAGGCAGGCGTTTGTGCAGGGCCGTGAGGGAGAAGGCGTTGCTGCCGGTGGCCCGGGGCAGGGCCGAAGGATCCCTCACGACCACGGGATGGGTCGCCTCGTTGACGATCAGCAGGGCGATGGCGATCAGCACCCCCGCCATCCCCCCCCAGGTGAGGACGGGCACCACAATGCTCCGCCAGTCCGCTCCCCGGGTTGTCTTCCGCTGCCGCAAGGTGTTTCTCCGCGTGCGCCCATCCCATCGCCCCGGGATTCCGGGGCCGTCCGTTGCCACTTCACGCTGGTGTTCCCTATCTATTGCGGCTCACGTTTGTCAACGTAAACCATCCGGGCAGTCTGGCAAAATTGCGCGAGTAGTTGAAGCAAAAAGCGCTCCCCGCCCGGCGGTTTCGGAGGAAAAGCGTCACACGATGCACGGGCTTGGACAACGGCGAACTGCTTTTTTCACCACAAAGGACACGAAGGACACACAGAACTGCACAAGGAATTTGACCGACGCTTTGACCCAAGGGGGCAAAATCGTTCTGCTTTTCTTCGTGCCCTTTGTGTCCGGGGCCTACCCTTGAGCCCTTCGCTTCGCTCAAGGGTAAACTCCGCGAAGGGTGGTGAAAAGCAGTGGCCGTTACCGCCGGATCGGTGGGACGCCCAAACGGCTAGCGCTCGACGATTTTCCAGAACGAATCCTTCTTTACGATCTTGCCGGCGCGGAAGGTGAAGTGATCGCACCCGCGCGCATCGATGTGTCCGCCCGCGAGGGTCGTGCCGGTCACGGTCCATTCCGACACCCCAAAATCGCCAATCACCCAGTGCCGGTCGTCGGCGTAGTGGACGTCCGGCAGGCCCTCGAAGCGGGTGGTCAGGGCCTCACGCACCTGTTCCTTGCCTTCGAAGCGATCGCCCCAGGGATGCGGACCGCGGGGCATTTCCAGCACGCAATCCTCGGCGAAGAACGCCATGATCCCGTCCAGGTCGTGGCGGTTGAAGGCCGCGAGGATTTGCTTGAGCGTTGCCACCGTGACGTTTTGCTTGGCCATCGTTTCTCCTCCGCCGGAGTCGCGGCGGGCCGGGTGCATGCTGGTTTCCTCCCGCACGGTGCTACCACAAATCTCGATGGGAAACCGGTCCTTGGCCCGTCGCGTCCGGCGCCCGCCCTTGCACCCTTCGCTGCGCTCAAGGTCAGCC
>JBGPEV010000543.1:0-2787 GCA_041482995.1 bacterium
CGCGATCCGGCGTCGGATCCGCGCCGGGCGGGGGGGCGGATCGCGACCCGCCCCCACATTTTCGGCGGTGCCCCGCTGGGCCGGTGTGTAGGGGCGCATCGCGATGCGCCCAACACCTGCGTCCTCACCACGCGATTCCCAGTTCATTTTGCTCCGACGATCCGCGTTTTCCCGCGATCCGGCGTCGGATCAGCGCCGTGCGCGGGGGCGGATCGCGATCCGCCCCTACATTTTCGGCGGTGCCTGGGAGGTTCCAACGTAAATTCAAATCTACCGATGGGATTCAAACGATTCTTCCAATAAGTCTGATTATGGAATCGACAACCCTTGCCAAGCCAACGCTCCGACCGGAGAAGTCTGTCCACGGCTTCCCGGACAATAGGTATTGTAACAAGAAAAGTTCGTTTGTCAATTCCCTTTCTCGCCCCCCGCCGTTCCGCCCCGCATGCGGGCCAGAAAAATCTCGGCATCCTCCCAACTCACTTTCTGCTGGGGCGGGGGTTCGTGCTTGGGATCGAGGAAGGCGGCATATTCCTCGCCCACGATCTGCAGGGTGGCCTGCTCGAGGGCCTCGTGCGCGGCGATCTTTTCGGCATCGATCAGACGCTGGGCGTAGCGCACGATGTGGATGCCGTCGCGGGAGGTGACGGGCAGTTCGTATTTGTGTGCCCGCCCCAGGAAGCCGCTCACCAGGTCCAGCAACTCGTCGTCGCCGTAGGGCAGGTTCACTTTGAGGATTTCGCGCTCCTCCTTCTCCGAGGGGAACTGCAAGCGCACCTGGGGCTGGAGGCGGGAGAGGATGTACTCGGGAATCTCGTAGGTGCTGGAATCCTCGTTCATGGTGACGCAGACGCGGAACCGCGGGTGCGCGTGAATCTTGATCCCGGCAATGATGCTTTCCACGTAGCGGCGCGAATCCAGCAGGGGCGCCAGGGCCGCCCAACTCTTCTCGGCCATGCGGTTGCCCTCGTCCAGGATGCACACCCCGCCGCGGATCATGGCAGTCGTCAGCGCGGAGGCGTGGTAGCGGATCACCTGGCCCGAGTCGATCACGGGCATGACGATCAGGTCCTCCGGCCGCGTGTCCGAGGTGCACTGGTGGATGTACACCTCCGGCGCGAACTCCTTGGCCACCGTGAAGGCGAGCGTCGTCTTGCCCACCCCCGGCCGGCCCAGGATGCGGGGCGAGAGGGGCGGCTCTTCCCGCCGCGCTCCGCCCGGCGTCAGCCAGCAGGCGCGCAACTGGTTCTTCACCGCCTCGCTGGCCACGGCCAGCACGGGCATGTCGTCGGGCAGGGCCAGGCGCAGTTCCACGCCGTCGATGTTGACCATCCGGGCGTCCCGGCCAGTCGGTGCGTTCATGCAGGGTTCCTCCAAGGACCGTCGTCGCTCGCGCCCGGGGCGCGGATTGTAGAACGAATAGCGTGCCACGGCTGTCGCGGGGTGTAAAACGGCGCCTCCGGCTAGCGGCCGGCGGCCGGCGCGCTCCCCCCTCCACCCTGTGAGACCATTGCGGAATTTCCCGCAACCGCCCAGCCGGCCCTCACCCGCCCCCAGCGCCATTGGGCGCCTCGCGCAAGCGCTCGGCACCGTGCGGGGCACCCTCTCCCGCTTCGCGGGCGAAGGGTTTCTCAATGGGTCACCAGACCGGCTTTTCCCTCGCCCGCGGAGCGGCAGAGGGTGGCTTTGCCGCAGGCAAAGACGGGTGAGGGCCGCACGGGTGCTGGAGAGGATCGACACGAAGGTCGCACCAAGTGGGGGTTGGGGGGAACCGGGCGCCGGATGACGCGGCGTTGCCAGCGGCCGGTCCGGGTGCAACAATTCGATCGACCGCTCCGGGGCCGCCATGCGCGGCGCCGCACCCCCAAGCCTGTCAGCGCCGGCCCGCCATGTCCGCCGAGTATGAGATCACCCTGTGCCGCGATCTGCGGACGGTGCCCCGCGCCGACTGGGACGCGCTGGTGGGCGGGGAGAGCCCCTTCCTGGAATGGGACTGGCTGGCGAGCCTGGAGGAGGCGGGCTGCGTCAACGAGGAGACCGGCTGGGCGCCGCACCACGTGCTGGTGCACCGCGATGGCCAACTGGTGGGCGCGTGCCCGCTCTACCTCAAAGGGCACAGCGAGGGGGAGTTCGTCTTCGACCACCCGTGGGCGCAGGCGGCGCGCGGCGCGGGAATCGCCTACTACCCCAAGCTGCTGGTCGCCGTGCCGTTCACGCCGGCCACCGGCGCGCGCTTCCTCACCCGGCCCGGCCCGGAGCGCATCCCGCTGATCCGCAGGATGGGCGCCGCGCTGATTCAGGTGGGCAAGGACAACGGCATCTCCTCGGTGCACGTGAACTTCTGCCACGAGGAGGAGCGCGCGGCGCTCGCCCCCCTGGGCTTCCTGGAGCGGCTGGGCTTCCAGTACCACTGGGAGAACCGGGGCTACCGGGACTTCGAGGACTACCTGGAGGCGTTCCGCAGCAAGCGGCGCAACAAGATCCGCCGCGAGCGCCGCGAGATGGGCGACCAGCGCGTGGCCCTGCGCGTGCTGCAGGGGGACGATATTTCCGCGGAACTGGTGCCCACGGCGTACCGGCTCTACCGCGGCCACGTGGAGAAGCTCTACTGGGGGCGGCTCTACTTGACGTCCCAGTTCTTCGACCTGGCCCAAGAGCGCTTCCGCCGCAACCTGTGCCTGGTGCTGGCGGAGCAGGGGGGCGAGGTGATCGCGGGCACGTTCAACGTGCAGAAGAGCGGCGTGTTCTACGGGCGCTACTGGGGCACGTTCAAGGAAGTGCGCTACC
>JBGPEV010000544.1:0-2780 GCA_041482995.1 bacterium
CGCGCGCTGCTCGGAATTGAGGGAACTGAGATCGGCCGTCACGGCATCCTTGCCGAAGATTGCGGAATCCGCCGCGGAGACTAAGAGCGCCCAATAGAACTGCAAACTGCCTCAACACAAAGGACACCCTGCGCTGCGCTCAAGGGCAGGCTTCGACCACAAAGGAACACAAAGAACGGCAAATTTTTCATTCCAGTCATCGAGCGACTTGAGCCAAAGGAGGGTTCCGGTGCGCTGGTTCATCTTTCTGAGAACTGCTGCCACGAGGAGCAAAATTCCCTTTGTGGTCTTCGTGGTCTTTGTGTTTCAGCAGTTTTGTTGGACGCACTAAGGGATGACGCCGATTCTTGGCGTTCCCGCGGGCAGATGCAAGCTTGACAATCCGGCGCAGCGGGGCGGTCAGCGCTTCTGGCCTGGCGGGGTGGCCGGGCACTTGGGCCCCGCCACGGCCGCCTCGAAGGTGCGCCCGCCGGAGAGCGTGAACTGGGCCGTATCGCAGGGCCGGCCTTCAATTTCGATGCGCGCCACGTCCGGGGGCTCGATCTCGACCTTCACCTTCATCGTATCGGGAAAGCCCCAGCCGATCTTGCCGATGCCGGAGGCGCCCGATCCGGCCTTGACCTGGATGCGATAGCCCGCACCGGCGTTCAGGACCAGGCGCTCTCCCTTGCCCGCGATGGTGAACTCCGGCGCCTTGAGGACGCAGGCGTCCGTCGCGGCGTTGTCCGCCGGCGCGACCTGCAGCTTGACCTTGCGCCCGCCGGAAAGTTTGAGCAGCCCCACGCTGCAGGGCGGGCCGGTGATGCGGACGCGCAGGGTATTGGGATCGATGCCGTCCGTCGCGATCTTCATGGTGGCGGCGCTCTCCCAGCCCAAGCTCGCCAGGCGCGGCGTCTTGTCCGTGGGCGGCACATAGACCGCGTGCTCCACGCCTGCGGGGAGCCGCAACACGGGCTCGGCGCCCGTCAGGGTGATGACGGGCATGCCCAGATTGCGCGTGTTGAACTCCCACTCCAAGTGCTGCGGCTTGCCATCCACCTCGAAGTCCGCGGCGACCCGGTAGGCGCTGTTCCAATCCAGGCGCTGCAAGGGGAACCAGGCGAAGTCCAACGCCGAGAATTCGTGGTTGGGATCGGTCTTCTGGTTCAGCAGGCGCAGCGGCGTGACCTCCCGCGTCCCACCGGCCGTGCCCTCGGTGAGGCGAAAGCCGCGCAAGCGCGCCGATTTCACCTTGCCGCGGTTGAACTGGATGGAGATGGGATAGCCGGAGACCGAGCGGTCCGGCAGCGGATCGGGCACCTCATCGAAGAACGCCGGGGGCGTGCGGTCGTAGCCGGGCGGCGGCCAGAGCACCCAAGCCGGGTTGGCGAGAAGCAGGCGCGCCTGCTGGGCTTCCACGGCCCCCGCCTTCAGCTTGGGACTGTCCGGGCCGCACAGTTGCGTGTACACGCCCGGCGGGTCGAAGCGGGCCGAGGGCGGCGGGTTGACGCAGAGCGCCGTCATGCCGCTGTCGCTCATGTTGAAGACGAATGGAGACTCTTTCGGATCCCCCGGCGCGGTGCCGATGCCCAACTCGTCGATGTCCACCGCCAGAAAGCCGAAGCGGTGATAGATGGCCGACATCAGGTTGTCGACGGCCTCGGCGACGGTGGGTACACCCAGGGCGAGGTTCTCGCTCACGCCGGCGGCGCGATAGCCCGCGTGGTGGGCGCGCTCCAGGGGCAGGTGCCCCGTGTAGCCGGGCCGGCCGGCCTTCTGCTCGTGGCCGCTGGCCTTGTTGCGCAGGAGATAGTGCGCATGGTCCGCCGCGGCGCGGTTGAGCAACGGGTTGACGCGCAGGGGCGTGAGCCCTGCCGCCGCGCGTGCGGCATTGACCGCCTCCAGGCCCGCTTCCTGTTGGGCCGAGGCGCTCCCGCCCAGCCCGGCCGCGTGGCCGCCCAGCAGCATGGCGGCGGCTGTGCCCGCCATCGCGATCGCTCGTCTCACGGCATGGCCTCGGGAAATCATGGGCCAGCATCGCACCGCCGGCGTGGGTCGCGCCAGCCCTACCCGCGCGGGATGCGCTCCTCCAGATACGCGCCCAGCCGCGCCAGGGGGAGGCGCTCCTGGGCCATGCTGTCGCGGTCGCGCACAGTGGCCGCCTGGTCGGTGAGGGTTTCGAAGTCCACCGTGACGCAGTAGGGCGTGCCCACCTCGTCCTGGCGCCGGTAGCGCCGGCCGATCGAGCCCGCCTCGTCGTAGTCGCAGGGGAAGCGGTCGCGCAGATCCTCGAACACCTTCATGGCCGGCTCCTTGAGTTGCTTGGAGAGCGGGAGCACGGCGCATTTGAGGGGCGCCAGGCGCACGTGGAAGCCCAGCACATTGCGCGTCTCGCCCCGCACTTCCTCGTCCCGGTAGGCGTCCAGCAGGATCGCCAGCGCCAGCCGGTCCACGCCCAAGGCCGGCTCCACCACGTGGGGGAGCAGCTTCTCGTTCGTTTCCGGATCGACGTAGGCCAGTTCCTTCTTGGAATGTTCCTGGTGCTGGGTCAGGTCAAAGTCGCCCCGGTGGGCGATGCCCCACAGTTCGCCCCAGCCGAAGGGGAACTTGTATTCAATGTCCGAGGTGGCCTTGCTGTAGTGGGAGAGCTCCGCCTGGCTATGGTCGCGCACGCGCACGTTCTCCGCCTTCATGCCCAGCTTCCGCAGCCACTCCATGCAGTAGGCTTTCCAGTGAAGGAACCACTCCGGGGCCTGCTCAGCGCGGCAGAAGAACTCGAGCTCCATCTGCTCGAATTCCCG
>JBGPEV010000545.1:0-2772 GCA_041482995.1 bacterium
CAAGCCCTGCGTATCCCCGTGGGGCTGGGGTCCATGAAAGTGATGCTGGCCGACGACGAGGCGGCCGCCAGCTTCGAAGTGCGGGACGTCGCGCCGGACGTCGCGCTGATCGCCAACCTGGGGCTGGTCAGTTTCAACTACGGCATCACGGCGGACGATCTGGGCCGGGTGATCGCCCGGGTGCGGCCGGACGTGTTCGGGCTCCATCTCAATGCCCTGCAGGAGGCGGTGCAGGACGGCGGGGATACGGACTTCCGCGGCTTGATCGACAAGCTGAAGACCCTCGTGCGCGCCTGTCCGCTGCCGCTCTACGTGAAGGAATGCGGCGGCGGCGTCGCGCCGGATCTGGTCGAGCAATTGGCCGGCCTGGGCGTGCACTATATTGACGTGTCGGGCAACGACGGCACCAGTTGGGCCGCGGTGGAGGCCCGCCTGAGCGCCGATCCCGGTTTTGGGGAGCAGTTCCGGGATTTTGGGCTGCCGACGGCGTGGATCCTGGAGCACCTGCCGGCCCGGTTGCCGGGGGTGGCGCGGGTGGTTGCCAGCGGCGGCATCCGCAACGGCATCCAGGCCGCCAAGGCGCTGGCCCTGGGCGCCCGCTACGTCTCGGTGGCACGGCCCTTCCTGCTGGCCGCCGAGCATTCCGCCGAGCGCGTGGTCGAGTTGGGGGAACGCCTGATCCGCGAACTGCGCACGGCCATGTTCCTGGCCGGCGCCGCCCGGATTTCCGACCTGCAGCGCAGCCGGTTGATCGACGTGCGGCGGCCGGCCGGGGGCTGACGCGTCGCTTAGCCGCGGCACGCCGCTCCGGGCGTGGATTTCCTTGACAGCCGCGCCGCCCGCTCGCTAAGTCTACACCGGGTGAGAAGACTACTGAATATCCACAGGTCACGATCCGGCGGAGTCCAACGCCACGGAACGCCCCGCCCTGCGGGCGGTCCGGGCACCCTGCTCTTGGGAACCGCCGCTCCTCGGGGAGTTGCCGTCATGAACACCAAGAGATTTGGGATCTGGATCGCCGCCGCCGCGCTCTATTGCTGCCTGGCCCTGCCCGCCTTCGCGGGCAAGCAGGACGATACCCTGCGCTGGGCGTCGGACAAGGAAGTGGAATCCGTCGATTCCTACTTCAACACGGCGCGGGAGGGGCTGATCCTCTCCCGCCTGATCTGGGACCAGTTGCTCTACCGCGACCCGAAGACGGGCGAATACTTGCCGATGCTGGCCAGCAGCTACAAGTGGGTTAATCCCACCACCCTGGAGTTCGAGCTGCGGCACGGCATCAGGTTCCACAACGGCGAGAAGTTCGATGCCGACGACGTGGTGTACACGATCAACTTCGTCGTCAATCCGGACAACAAGGCCAAGGCGCAATCCAACGTCAATTGGATGAAGAACGCGGAAAAACTGGGCGAGTACAAGGTGCGCATCAACCTGAAGGCACCGTTTCCCGCCGCGCTGGAATATCTGGCCGGGCCCATCCCAATCTACCCCAACGAGTACTACGCCAAGGTGGGCCCCAAGGGCATGGATCAGCACCCCGTGGGGACGGGACCCTATCGGGTGTTGGAGGTGCAATCGGGCAAGTCGGTCACCTTTGTCAGGAACACGGAATACTTCAAGGAGAGCCCGCAGGGTCAGCCGTCCATCGGCAAGCTCGTCTTCCGCACGCTCCCGGAAATGAACACCCAGGTGGCGGAACTTGTGACGGGCGGGCTGGACTGGATCTGGCAGGTGCCCAAGGATCAGGCCGACCAATTGAAGAACGCGCCCAACCTCACGGTGCTCCCGGGGGAAACCATGCGGTTCGGCTACATTGGAATGGCCACATGGGACAAGGCCGGCAACTCACCGACACGCAACAAGAAGGTGCGCGAGGCCATTGCCCATGCGGTGGACCGCCCCGCCATCGTGAAGAACCTGGTCGGCGGCCTGTCCCGGGTCTTGCACACGCCGTGCTTCCCCACCCAGTTCGGCTGCACGGACGAGGGCGCGGTGCGCTATGACTACGACCCCGCCAAGGCCAAGAAGCTGCTGGCGGAGGCGGGCTATCCCAACGGGTTTTCCATCGACTTCTACGCCTACCGCGAGCGGCCGTACGCCGAGGCCATGGTGGGCTATCTGCGGGAGGTGGGCATCACGGCAAACCTGCGGTGGCTACAGTACTCGGCCTTGCGGGACCAGGTGCGCCAAGGGGTTCCGACCCTCTTCTTCATGACGTGGGGATCGTATTCCATTCAGGACGTATCCGCCTCGGCCGGTTACTTTTTCAAATTCACCGGAGACGATGTTTATCGCGATGAGAAGGTGCGGGACTCGTTGGAAGTGGCGGACAATTCCATCGATCCCAAGGTGCGCAACGTGAACTACCAGAAGGCGCTGTCCCGCATCGCGGAGCAGGCGTACATGCTCTCGCTCTTCTCCTACTCCATCAACTACGCGTTCACGAGCGATCTGGACTTCCACAGCGACGTGGACGAGATTCCGCGGTTCGTCTCCGCGAAGTGGAAATAGCGGGTTGAGCGGAGCTTCCCGGGAGGCTCCCTCACGGCCATGCTCGTTTACACCGTCAAGCGCCTGCTGTTGGCCCTGCTGGTGGCGGTCACCGTCTCCGTCGTGGCGTTCCTGCTGGTGCGGCTCTCCGGTGACGTGGCGACCGCCATTGCCGGACCGTCGGCGACCTCCGCGGACATCGAGGCGATCCGCAAGCAGTATGGCCTGGACCGGCCCCTGGCCGTGCAGTACGTGGAATGGGCCGGCGGCGCGGTGGTGGGG
>JBGPEV010000546.1:0-2771 GCA_041482995.1 bacterium
ACCAGATCCGCCATCACGCCGCACATCCTCACGCCGGCCGGCCGGATGCCGCGCCGTTTCAGCTCCGCGGAGAAGGCGCCCACCGTGCCCGGCATGAGCAGCAGCCACCCGAGCCGTTCCGTGGCCACCAGACCCGCCAGCAGCGCGGGATCGAAACCGTTCACCACGATCACCTTGCCGCCGGCCATCAACGTGCCGAGGGAGTATTCCACCGCGCCCATATGATAGAGTGGCGGCCAGGCGACGAAGGTGTCGTCCGCGGCCAAGTGGTATTCCGCGCGTACCACCAGGTTTCGCGCGATCTCGGCCCGGTGGCTGATCACCGCGCCTTTGGGCAGCCCGGTCGTGCCGCTGGTGTAGAGGATCAGCAGGGGGTCCTCGGGGTCGACCTCCGCCGGTTCCGCCTGGGGAGGCGCGGCAGCCAGCAGCGCCTCGTAGGAAGCGCCCAGCAGGATCGTGCGCGCCGGCGGGCGTGGGAGGGCCTGCAGCTTGGCTTCGTGGCGCGGAGAGACCAGCACGAGCCGGGGCTCCACCAGGTCCAGGCAGTGGGCCAGTTCCGGCGCCGCCAGGCGCCAGTTCTGGCAGGCGACGATGGCGCCGAGACGGGCGGCGGCGAGGAAGACCTCGAGAAATTCGAGCCGATTCTCCGCCAGGATGGCAACGCGCTCCCCGGGGCCCACCCCGCGGTCGCTCAGGACGCGCGCCAAGCGCCGGGTGCGCTCGTCCAACTGGGCATAGGTGAAGCGCCGCCCGCCCTGCTCCAGCGCGGGACGGTGCGGGTGAATGCGGGCTTGGCCGGCAAACAGACTGGCGACCGTGCTGGCCGCGCCGCGGCGGATGAGCGGCGTGCCAATCTGCGCATCCGGCTGGGCCATCACCCCCCCCTCGTCCCCCATCCCGCGGCCGCGTTTGCCTCTGCTTGCCCCACCCGGCGCCGCTAGTCGGCCTGCGCCGCCCGGCCTGGCCGCTCCCGGCCCGGCTGGATGCCGACCTTGGCGGCCTGCCACTTGTCCAGCTTTTCGCGCGCCCGGTTGGTCTTGGGGTTCATCTCCTGATCGTGATTGGGCCGCTTGGCGGTCAATTCGATCACGTAGCCGTTGGGGTCGCGGAAATAGATGGAATCGATGAAGCGGTGGTCGATGATGCCGCGCACCTCCATGCCTGCCTTGCGGCCCTTTTCCACCATCGGCTTCAGGTCCTCGGGCCTCACTTCCAGCGCGATGTGCAGATCGTAGTCGTGTTGGTCCTTGAACTCGAACGGCATGTCCGGCGCCTCGAAGAAGGCCAGGTAGGAGCCGTTGTCCATTTGGTAGAAGGTGTGCAACGTGTGAGTCGCACGTCCCGTCTTGGTCTCCTCGATCCGCAGCGTGCCCGCCAGCGGCAAGCCCAGGAAGTCCTCGTAGAACTTGCGGGTCTGTTCCGAATCCCGGCAGCGGTAGGCGTTGTGGTGGAGTCCCTTGAGCATGCTGTCCTCCCGAGTGGATGGTTGGCGTGGACAGACGGAGGGCCGGGGCGCGCCTGCGCTTGCTGCCGCGGCGCGCCTTGGGCCGGTGGGAAACGTCTAGAGGGCCACGAAGGGCTGATCCTTGACCATGTCCTTCAAGCCGTAGAACACCTCGTTGATCTTCGCCCAGCTTTTCAGCTTCTTCATGTTCCCGATCCAGCGCGTGATGTTCGGGTACTGGGAGAAGTCGCAGCGGATGATCTCGCCCAGACTGAGCAGGCCGATGCCGAAGTAGTCCGCGATGGTGATCTGGTCGCCGCACACGTATTGCTTCTTGGGCCCGAGCCAATGATCGTTGAGAACCTGCAGCCATCCGGCGGCATTCTGCTTGCCCCACTCGATGGTGCCCTTCTGGATCGCCTCGGAGGGCCGCTTGTGGTGCGGGAAGATCTGCGGATAGATCATCCCATAGCCCCAGTCCCGATAGAATTGGGTATTGAACCAGTCCATCATCTCGTTCACCTTGGCCCGCTGCTTCAAGTCCTTCGGGTAGGAGGGCAGGTTGAACTTGTCGGCCAGGTACTTGAGGATCGCCGAGCTCTCCGTCAGGCGGAAATCGCCGTCGTCCAGGACGGGGACTTGCTTATTTGGGTTGATCTTGACGTAGGGCTCCTTGTGGTGCTCGCCGGTCATCAGGTCGATCACTTGCTCCTCGACCGCCAAGTTGTTTTCCGCAATGAACAAACGCACCGGCCGGCTCGTCATCGAGACCGGATGCATATAGAGCTTCATGAACCTCTCCCCCTGGGATGGATGGACCCGTCTGGTCGAAAGTTGGTTTCGTGCTGGTCTTCACAATTGGGGAATTCACCGCGCCCGTGTCTGCCGTTCGGGCGCAACCCCGTTAAGTTCCCCGCGAATTGGAAGGAGTAGCACGTCGATCCGGCATTGGACAAGGCGTTTCCCTGGCGTAACTGCTGGATTTGATTATCAAATTGAATTGTTACCGCATTTTCGGGCAAGGCCGGGAACCTCGAAGCTTGACGTGAAGTTGGCCGCTCCGCCATTCCCGGTTCCGGATGGAACACGCCCCGGATGCTGCCGGGGAAACGGCCACCGCTCGGGGCTGCGCCGGGAGGCGCACTTGGCGATTGCAGGGGTGCCAGAAAGCGACGCGTCCGCGGCCCAGCGAAGGCCGCCCGGCGCCGGATTGGGGGGGTGCGCCTCGAACCGATTCCCGGTGGATCCTGGACGCGGAGCATGGCAGGGCAAGTGCAAAGTCCGGACTTGATGTATCCGCTGGGCCGTCCCGCGCTTCGCGCGGCCT
>JBGPEV010000547.1:0-2765 GCA_041482995.1 bacterium
CCCCGAGCCGATCAGCAGCGCCACCGTGCCCGGGGGTTCTTGGGTCTCCGCCAGGCGGGCCGCCCGTTCGCCCATCAGGCGATCCCAGAGGGTTTGCACGCGCAGGAAGGCCTTGAATTGCGGCGCATCCGGTTCCAGACTCCCGGCGTGGCCGCCGGCCCGCAGGGTCTCCAGCAACAGGTCGCGGTGGGGTTCCAGCACCGTATCCAAATCCCCCACGTCCTCGCGCTCGGCCGCAGGCAACTCCGCGCTCTTGTCGCGGCGGGCGGCCGTGCGGGTGGCCTCGTCGGCATTCACGCCGTGCAGGGGAATGTGCTGCGCGCGAAACCAGAGAAACAGGTCGCGGTAGTACTGCCAGGGAAAGCCCCAGGACTCGTACCAGCGGGAGCGCTCGAGGAATTCCAGCTCGTCCAGCTTGCCCTGCCGCCACTCCTCCAGCGCGCCGTCCGCCGCGGGCGGAAACATTTCCAGGGCGACGGTGAGGGCACGCCCGTGCGCCTGGAGCAGGCGCAGCACGTCCAGTTGCGCTTGATGGCTGGCCGCGTCCGTGTGGCGCTCACCCAGGAAGAGCAGCCGCACCGGCCGCAACCGCGCGGCTTGGGCTGGCGCATCCAGCGCGCGGCCCTGGGCCAGGTCGAACATCGTGCCGGGGAGCACACGAAAGACATAGCCGCGGGGCGCGTCGGGGGACGGCCCCCCGCAGGCGGCCAGCAACGCCGCCAGGGCCGCCAGCGCTGCCCACTGGCCGCACGCGATCACGGCCGGGAGCCGCCCAGGTCGGTGGCCAACGGGCGCACCGCGATGGACGCGTCCGCGCCGGCGGCCGGGGCCAAGGCGCTCCCCCCGGCGGCGAGGGGATAGCGCACCATGGCGATCCCGGCGCGCTGCCCGGCACGGCTGCGGCGGGCCAGGCTGGTGAGCTGACCGGCCACTGGGTCGCCCTGATAGAGATGGCTGCCCACCTGCATCCCCGCCGCCGCGGCGTCCGGCATGCGCACGGCCACCAGCTTGCGGTTGGGGTGTCCCCGATAGTGCATGCGGGCGTGAATCTCCTGCCCCACATAGCACCCTTTGTCGAACGCAATGTGGGTCGCGATGCCTGCTTCCGCCGGGAGGTGATCCGGGCCGAAATCCACGCCAAAGCGCGGCACGCCCGCCCAGATGCGCGCCTCTTCCCAGGCGTCCAGCCCCACCCGGAGCGCCCGCGGCGCGGCGAGCAAGGCCTCGACCACGCCCAGTGCGGCGGGAGGCGGCAGCAGCACGATCCAGCGGGGGAGCCCGCCCAGCGGCAGGTTGAGCGCGAGCACCGGCAGTCCCCGCTGGGTATGGGAGGTGAAGGCACCCGCGGGTGCGGGCGCGCAGCCCAGCCGCTCGATGGCGGCCGCTGCCTGGGGCCCTAGCACGTCCAGCCGCGAGAGGCCCGCGATGCCCAGCACCAGGTCTTCCCGCACGTGATAGTTCTCGATGTACAGCGCCACCGCGTCCGCCTCGCCCGGCTCCGTGATGACGAGGAACTCGTCGTCCTTGGTGTGCACCACCAGCACCGCGTGCAGGATCTTGCCCTTGGTGGCGCACAGCAGATTTTCCTGGGCCCGCCCCTTGGGCAGCGCCTTGATGTTGTTGGTCGTCACGCCATTGAGGAACACGGCGGTGTCGGGGCCGCGTACGCCGATCACGCCGCAGGCGGACCAATCCATCACACCCGCGCCGTTCTCCACGGCGGCGGCTTCCGCGCCAAAGTCGCCGTACCCCAGGGGCACGGGCTTGCCGGGCGTCTCCTGCCGATGGGCAGGGTGGGCGGTCTGCGCCGTTTCCATTGGCTCCTCGGGAGAAAATGCGCCAGCGGCGGCGGGCCATCTCCTTCCAGGCTAGCATGGCCGGTGCGGGTCTCCAATGCGTGCCCTGACGGCCGACAGGGCGCCCACCAAGTCCGCCTGCCCAGCCAGCAGAGGGTGGCCGCGGGCCTCCTGGCCCGCCCAGGGCGAGGCGGCAGGCAGGGACGCCTGCCACTACCCACTCGCATTTGAGGGACTGGATTCGATTTTGTGGGCGCCCTGTGCCCGCCGCAGGACTGCACAAGATTTAGGCCGGGCCCGTTTTCCCTGCCCAGGATTGTTACATGTTTTCGATCCGCCGGCGGCGCCAGGGCAACACTACGCAGGCCGAATCGCCTGTCCGCTCAAACCCATGAATGGGGCAGGAGGGCTTGGCACTGTTTGTGCCGTAGGTCCCGCCAGCCCCTGTGCATAAAACCATCGGGTTGACGCCCCCTGGGGACGGGCGATGCGGTTCCAATTCGACGCTGAACGGAAGGAGAGCGAATGACCAAGGTCGAAGCCATCATCAAGCCGTACACCCTGGAAAAGGTGAGGGACGCCCTCACCAAAGTGGGGGTGACGGGCATGACGATTTACGAGGTGAAGGGATTTGGACGGCAGAAGGGCCACAGCGAGTTGTATCGCGGTGCCGAGTACACCGTGGACTTCCTGCCCAAACTCAAGCTGGAAACCGTCGTTGCCGACGACATGGTGGACAAGGTGCTGGAGGCCATCGCCACCGCCGCCAACACCGGGAAGATCGGTGACGGCAAGATCTTCACCTATCCCATCGGCAAGGCGGTGCGCATTCGCACCGGCGAATCCGGGGACAAGGCCCTGTAAAACCCGAATCCGCGCGCCCGGCGCAAGCCCTTGCAGGCGGAGTTGCCGGCGCCAGAGAACCTCCAGACATGAGGCACAAAGTGTATCGCATTCTCAAAAAGATCG
>JBGPEV010000548.1:0-2761 GCA_041482995.1 bacterium
CACGCTGTCGCCAACGGCCACGGCCGCGCCCTCGGCACTGCGCGCTTCCCACCGGCAGGCGGGGTGCGCCGCCCGGAACACCGCCTCCGCCACCGGCAGGCCGCAGAGCACGCCCGCCTGCTTCATGCGCACGGTCAGCCGCGCCGTGACGTCGGCCGGCAGAAAGGCCTCGCTCGTGAGATCGCCCCAGGGCGAATCTTCGGCCAGCGCGGCCTGAACCAGGCGCTCGATCTCGGCGTGGGGGAGAAGGGAATCAGCCACGGATCACACGGATGAACACGGATGAACGCGTGAAACGGCCACGGATGAACGCCAACAGCAAGAACTACTCTTTGAACTGCGACCTTCCCAAAGACATGGAGACCAGCGCGGCCTGGGCCAGGCGCTCGATCTCGACGTGGGGGAGAAGGGAATCAGCCACGGATCACACGGATGAACACGGATGAACGCGTGAAACGGCCAGAGACCGATGCGGCACTGGGTGCGCCGAAAGGTGCCGCGAGAAACTCCTCCATGCCCGGGGTAGCGATAGCCCAGGGCATCCGTGTCTATCCGTGCAATCCGTGGCCAAGAAGTTCTTCTCCAGCTAGCCGTCCCGGGGCACGGCCAGCATGCGCTCCAGGGAGCGGCGGGCGCCTTGGGCCACGTCCTCCGGCACGCGCACTTCGTGCACTTCTTCCACCAGCGCGCGGCGCACGTCGCTCAGCGCCGTCATCTTCATGTAGGGGCAGTGCAGGCGGCAGCCGATGCAGCCGTCGGCCAGGATGAACTCCTGCCGCGGATAGCGCTTCTTGAGCTGGTGCAGCATGCCGTTCTCCGTGGCGACCAGGAACGTCCTAGCCTCGGGATACTTCGCCACGCGGTCGATCATGGCCGCGGTGGAGCACACCTCGTCGGCCAGGGCCAGTACGTCCTCGCGGCATTCGGGGTGGGCGATCAGCACGCAATCCGGGTGCAGCTCGCGCACCTTTTTCACGTTGGCGCCGCGCAGCACGTCGTGGGTGGGGCAGGCGCCGTCGTAGACCACCACGTTCTTCTCCGGCACCTGCTGGGCCACCCAGCGCCCCAAATTGCGGTCGGGCGTGAACAGCACGTCGCGCCCCGGCAGGCTGCGCACCACGGACACGGCGTTGGCCGACGTGCAGCAGATGTCGCTCAGCGCCTTCACTTCGGCAGAGGAATTGATGTAGGTCACCACCGCGTGGCGCGGGTAGCGCTCCTTCCAATCCCCCAGGCTTTCCGCCGTGATGCTGTCCGCCAGGGAGCACCCGGCGGCGATGTGGGGCAGGAACACACGCTTGTCCGGGTTGAGCACCTTGGCCGACTCCGCCATGAAGTGCACCCCCGCGAAGACGATGCGCGTGGCGTCCGTTTTTTGGGCCTCCAGGGAGAGCCCAAGGGAATCCCCCACGAAGTCCGCCACGTCCTGCACCGGGCCGATCTGGTAGTTGTGGGCCAGGATCACCGCCCCCTTTTCCCGGGCCAGGGCGCGAATCTCCGCGCTCAGGTCCGCCACCTGCCGGGGATCCTGCTGGGCCACCGGGGCGGCGCGGCCAAACACGAACGGGGTGGATACGGGCGAGCCGTTGCGTTGGGGCATCATGGCGATTCCTCCTCGGCTGGGCCGCCGCCCTTCACCCGGGCGCCGGCGTGAGGCTTCACGATGGCCGTCCCTTTCGGAAACACCCGCCAGAATTCCATCTTCACCAGGCTCGTGAGCATCGCGCTCTTGGAAAAGCCGTGATAGGCGGCCAATGCCTCGAGCATGTGCACTTCCTCGTCCGTGGCGGAAAAGGTGCGCACCTTCTTCTTGGCTTTGCTGACGGACTTGGGAACGGCCATGGGTTCACATAATAATTATACAAATCTTATATAAGATTTGTATAGACTAGCATGCTCCCGACAAAAGTTGCAACCGAAAGAATCGGGCGTCGTTTTTCCATACGCTTGGGCGCCCGGCCCGACGCAGCAGGCGGGTTCTCCAAGGGTTCCCACGGGGGGGGGAAGGAGGCGCGGCGCCGGCCAGATGCGCCTCACCGGATCCAATGGAGCGCGCCGCCGGAATCGTGGTAGGGAAGGGGCCGCACTGGAAATCGCCCCACGCCAGGGGTCCGCGCGCGAACGGCAGCGGGAATCGTGGTTCCCCGGCCTGCCGTCGCCGAGCTTCCGATCCTCGCAGGAAGTGCCATGTCCAAAGCCCTCGTTCCCGTCACCTATGCCGACTACCGCGAGCTGGCCCGGCGGCGGCTCCTGCACCGCTTGTTCGAATACATCGATGGGGGCTCCTACCAGGAGGTGACGCTGGGCGACAATGCGGCGGATCTCGACCGGTTGCGCATCCGCCAGCGGGTCTTGCGGGACGTCAGCACGCTGGACCTATCGACGACGGTGCTGGGCCAGCCTTGGTCGATGCCGGCCGGCTTGGCGCCGATCGGGCTCGCCGGACTGTTTCGCCGGCGCGGCGAGACGCAAGCGGTGCGCGCCGCAGAGGCCGCGGGGGTGCCGTTCACCCTGAGCACCGTCGGCCTCTGCTCCATCGAGGAAGTGGCCCAGGTCGCGACCAAGCCGTTCTGGTTCCAGCTCTACGTGATGCGCGACCGGGGATTCGTGGCCGAGCTGATCGAGCGGGCCAAGGCTGCGCGCTGCGGGGCGCTGGTGCTCACGGTGGACCTGGCGGTGCCGGGCGCCCGCTACCGTGACGAGCGCAGCGGCATGATGGGCGGCCTCTCCTTCGCCGGTAAACTCTCCCTGGCGCTGGACA
>JBGPEV010000549.1:0-2755 GCA_041482995.1 bacterium
CGGGATTTCCAGCGTTCCCACCCCACGAGCGCCAACCGCGAGGCGCGCCTGAGCCGCTTCGCCCGGGAGTACGCGGAGGGCCTGAAGGGCCGGCAGGCCTACGAGGGGCGGGCGAACCTAATCCAGCGCGTCCCTGCCGCGACCCAACGTCTACCAGAGGAACTCCGCCAGTACTGACCCTCCTCGGAAAGTCCCCTGTAGCCTGCGCACAACAGCCCCGCGCCCAACCCGCCCACCTCGCGCCGCGTTGCCTTGGCGGCCATGGCGACTCATCGAGGGAAAAACTGCTGAACCACCAAGGCACCAAGAACAGCGGCTTCCAAACCGTCGTCGTCAGGAAGGAATGCCCGCGGCCGATGCCGATCCGCCTTTGTGTCTTCGTGTCTTGGTGCCTTTGTGCTGGCCGTTGTTGTTCCGGTCAGGCGTAGCACCGGGCGGCGCGGGCAGGCAAGGGCGCCGCAGGGCAACGCAAAGTCGATTTCCATTACCTCTGGATCGGTGACGGCGGTCGTCCCGACCGCCTGCGTCGCCTTGGCGGGTGAGACGCCCGCCCCACTGGACCCAAGAATTGACAATGGCCGGACATCGCCTTTGCCTGAAGGGCGTCAGCCCGCTTTGCGGCCGCTCACGCGCACGAGCGTGCCGGGGACGAATGGGGCGGCGGCCACGTCCCGGAATCCGGCCTCCCGGAAGTACCCCAGCACCTGGCCCTGGGTATGGGCCTTGCCTGCGCTGCCCTGGAGCACCTCGGCCAGCCCCCACAGGGCGGCGTCCAGGGGGCCGCGCCGGTCGTCGTCCAGCATCTCCCCCACCAGGTGCATCTCGCCGCCGGGCAGCAGGGCATCGTGGGCGCGGCGCACCACCAGGGCGATGGTGGGCTCGTCGTAGAGGGGCAAGTTGCTGGCCATCACCACCGCGTCGCACCCGGCGGGCAAAGGGCCACGCGTGAAGTCGCCGGCCACCGCCTCCACCCGCTCCTGGGCGCCGGCGGCCGCGATGAACTCCCGCGCCACCTCCGCGACCGCCGGCAACTCGAACACGACCGCCCGCAGGCCCGGGTGGGCGTTCGTGGCGGCGATGCTGTAGGCGCCGGAACCTCCGCCCAGGTCCAGCAGGCGGCGGCGCCGGGAGAGGTCCACGTGGCGGACGAAGCGCCGTCCCGCCCCCAGGCCGATGCTGTAGGTCGCCTCGTGATAGGCGCGCGCCTGCGCGACGGTGATGGCGCCGTACTTGCCCAGCGCGCGCGGCGGCGCGGGGTCCCGCAGGGGGTCGGACAGGCGCAGCCACTTGGGGATATCCGGGCGCGTGAAGTTCATCCACGGCCCGGCAAAGTCGGGCGCGCCCTTGACGAGAAACCGGGCCACGTCGGGGGCGTTGACCATGCGGCCGCCCTCCCGTTCCAGCAGACCGAGCGCCAGGCAGGCGGTCACGATCCGTTCCACATTGAGCGGGGTCATGCCCAGGGCGGTGGCCAGCGCGGCCTCGCTGGCGGCGCCCTGCGCCACGTGGGTGAACAGATCCAGGTCCAGTGCAGCGTGCAGCACGGCGGTCTCGCAGTAGGCGCGCGCAAGGCGCTGCAGACGGGCGGTATTGGGCCGGGCCTCCTTCTCGCTCATGGCTCCTCCACGTGGAAGTACGCCGGTTTGCCCAGCGGCCAGTACTCGCCCCAGGCGTGGAAGCCGCCGTCCACGGGCAGCGTCACGCCCGTGATGAAGCGGCCCGATGGCGCGGCCAGGTAGGCGCAGGCTTGGGCGATGTCGTGCGGATCGCCCACCCGGCGCATGGGGTTGTGGGTGAAGCTGGGGCGGGCGGCGGGCGGATAGTGCTCCAGCCCCGGGCTGGCCACGACGCCCACGGCGACGCAATTAACCCGGATGTTGAGCGGCGCCCATTCCACGCTGAGGGTGCGCGCCAGGGCGTGGGTGGCGGCCCGCGCCGCGACCGTGTGCGGGATGCCGGGCATGGCGCGGTCGGCCACTGCGGTGATGTTGATGACGGCACCGGCCTGGGCGTGCTTCTGCCACTGGCGGGCGGCCGCCTGCATGGTGAGCCAGGTCCCGGTCAAGTTGGTTTCCAGCACGGCCTGCCAGCCCTTGGGCGTGATCTCCGTCGCGGGGGCCGCGAACTGGCCGCCCGCGCAGTTGATGAGCACGTCCAGGCGGCCGTAGCGCTCCCACACGGCATCCAGCAGCCGCTCCACCTGCGCGGGATCGCGTACGGTCATGGCCTGGGTGAAGCAGGGGATGCCCAGCCGCCCCAGATCTTGTTCATAGGCGGCCAGGCGCTCGGCGTTGCGTCCACAGGCGGCCATGGTCGCCCCCAGCCGCCCGAACAGCACGCTGATGGCCAGGCCGATGCCGCCGGCGCCGCCGGTGACCAGCACCACCTGGCCGTCGAAAAGGCCCGGCCGGAACACCGTCGGCAGCGCGGCCAGTTGCTCCGCCGTGCGCGCCCGGTAGGGACTCGCCTCGCTCATCTTGCCTTTCGCGCCGCCGAGGGTGTGGCGGGGAAGATGCGGCCGGACCGGATGGCCACGCGTCCGGTTCTCCCTCGCTGCCCGGTTGTTTGGAAGCTCGCTGCCCACGGGTAGCACCGGCGCGTCCGGACCCGCAAGCGCGCCCCTGACCGCGCGGGGGCGCGGTTTGAACGAATGCCTCACACGCGCCTAACCCACGCCCCATGGGGAACCGCTAGGATGGCGGCGTGGGGAGGATGCGACGCGAACCGAATTGACCTGGTGATGCCATGACGCCCG
>JBGPEV010000550.1:0-2747 GCA_041482995.1 bacterium
GTGGAGCGCGGCGAGTTCAAGGGCATCGCGGGCTTCATCGCGTTCCGGGATCAGGACCCCGGCCTGGTGATCGGCCCCCGCGAGCCCACCATGGGCCTGCGCGGCATCCCGGAAGCGCGCATCGAGTTCCATGACCTGAAGCTGGGGCCGGACCGCATCCTGATCCCGCCGGAAGGCGTCAAGCGCGGCTTCGCGGGGCTGATGAACGCTTACAACTCCCAGCGCGTGGGCGCGGCCACCGTGGCGCTGGGCATCGCCCAGGGCGCCTATGAGCACGCGCTCTCCTACGCCAAGGAGCGCAAGCAATTCGGCCGGCCCATCGCGGAGTTCCAGGGCCTGCAATGGATGCTGGCCGACATGCGCATGAAGCTCGACGCCGCGCGCCTGATGATCTGGCGCGCCGCCGCCAGCGCCGAGACCGGCGCCCCTGCTGGAGGACTGGGCTTCCCCGATCCGCTGCTGGCCGCCGAGGCCAAGGTGCTGGCCTCCGAGACGGCGATCGACGTGACCCGCGACGCGCTGCAAGTGCACGGCGCCATGGGTTACTCCCGCAACCTGCCCCTGGAGCGCATGTCCCGCGACGCCCGCATGTTCACCATCGGCGGCGGCACGGCGCAGATTCTCCGTACCTTCATCGCCGGGCGCATCCTGGGTATGAAGACGCCGCAGACCCGCGATGGGTACCTGCACTTGGGGGAGCGGGGGGAGTGAGGACACTGACCCATCCCCGGGGCCTTCCCCGCAAAGGACGCGGGGAAGGGCGCACCAACCGATCGATCGTCGTTGAACGGCCGCCTTTGGCCGGCGCCTGCGGGGTTGCTGACTCCCTCTTGCCCCGCGCCCTTTACGGGGAAAGAGGATGGGGAGATAGGGGTGCGGTGCGCATCCTGGGCATGAAGACGCCGCAGACCCGCGACGGGTATTTGCACCTGGGCGGGCGCTTGGCCATCCGCGTAGCGAATCACCCGAAAATCTGGCCCTGACGCACCCTAGCCGACTTTCAATCTGCGCAATCCGCGGTTTCACCGCAGTATCGCCGCCTTACTTCGCCAGCTTCGCGGTCACACTCAATTCCACGTTCCCCTTGAGCGCGCCGGAGATCGGGCAGCCGTCCTTGGCGGCGTTGGCGGCGGCGGCGGCGAAGCCCGCGGCGTCCAGACCCGGCACCCAGCCGGTCACGTCCAGCGCCGAGCGGGTCACCTTCCAGCCGGCCTCGACCTTGTCGAAGGTGACGGTGCAGTTGACTTCCAGCTTGGTGGGCGGCGTCTTGGCGCGCGCCAATCCGGCGGAGAAGGCCATGGCGAAGCAGGTGGCGTGAGCCGAGGCGAGCAATTCCTCCGGACTGGTCTTGCCGTTGGCGGCCTCGGTACGCGAGGCCCACGAAACCGGCAGGCTCTTGAACGCGCCCGACCCGGACGCGGTGACGGTGCCCTTGCCGGTCACCAACTCCCCTTCCCACACGACGGCGGCGCGGCTCAGCATGGCCATGGCTTGCTCCCCTGATTGTGCGATGGACGGAATGACTCCCAGTGCATGAGGGCAGTATGCCACGGGCGGCAGATACGGCAATCGCTTTACCGCGCGGCCGGCCGCTCAGCCCTAAGTCGTCCGCGCCGCCTTTTGCAGCCGGGCGCGCTCCAACTCCGCTTGGCGCTGCGTTTCGGCCTCCGGCGAGAGGAAGGGCTGCTCGGCCGAGAAAATGCAGGCCATCCATTCCCGGCTTTCGGACCAGACGTAGGGCAGGTCCACGAGGGTGCCCGGCGCCGTGGCGGTCTCCAGCAGCCGCAGTCCGGCACGCAGGACCGCGCGCTGCTCCGCGGGGTCGCCGGGACGGCCGCAGGGGTTGCCGAGGGGATAGTTGGTGAACACCGCCCGCGGCGTGAAGGCGCTGGCGGTGATGTCCCGCGCCACGGTGTAGACCACGGTGGGGATGCCATTGGCTTCCAGGTGCCGGGCGACCAGACTCACGGTCTGGTGACAGACCGGTCAGACGGGGCTGAGCACCGCCGCCTCCACCCCTTGGGCGCGGGCGCGGCGCAGCACCTCGGGAGCGTCCACCTGCAGCACCTTGCGGTGGCTGTAGTTGGGCAGCAGCCGCAGCGCCTCGGTGGCCAGGGAGCCGATCGCGCCCTCGGCGGCCAGTTCGCGCAGGCGGGTGAGCGGGAAGTACGCGTTCACGTCGGACATGTCCGTCTGGAACCGGTCGTGATCCGTGCTGGCCGAGCGCAGCCGCTGCACCGGCCAATCCGAGGGCACCGGGAACACCTCCAGCTCGTTGGTGCCAATCACGCGGGGCGGTTCCAACGGCTCGCCCCGCTCGTCGAGCAGCACCAGGGCGGCCGTGGAGATCAGCATGACCTTGCACCGGGCCACGGGCTTGGTGAGCGGTGTGAACGGGCCGTCGCTGAACTGCGCCCAGCGGTAGTCGCGGAGATAGCCCTCCCGGCGGTAGTAGTCGCGGGTCTTGTCGATGTAGCGGACGTGCTCCATGGGGCGCCTCCCGGTTGGGTCCCTGGCAATTGGGACCCATTGATGGCACAGGGGCGGGCGCGGCGGCCAGCGCACCCGGCCAGCGGCCCCGCCGCGCCTCAGGGCGCCGCTCGCTTCCAGGGCCGCAACAAAGTCCGAGACTCTTTTCGTTTTCAATGAGTTGTGGTCCAAAGGGTTAGGGGGAGTCGATGGGCAACCCTAACTCGGAGACCAGGGATGGAACCGGGATTGCGGGAACAGTTGGAATCGGTGGTGGA
>JBGPEV010000551.1:0-2743 GCA_041482995.1 bacterium
ACGTAAGGAAACCGATTGAACTGCGTGGTTCGGACCTTTTTCCAGGATCAGCCGTGCCCGCTCGCGGGTGGGGAGAATGTTCTCCCGCAAATTCACCTCGTTGATCTCCCGCCAAATCCAGGCGGCATGTTCCCGCGCTTCCTGGTCGCTCAACCCGATGAAGCGCTGAAAGAAGGACGTGGGGTCCGTGCGCGCCCGCTCCCGGAAGGTGAGAAAGCGGTCGATGTACCACTGGCGGATCACGTCCACTTCGGCGTGAACGTAGATGGTGAAGTCGAAAAAGTCGGACACGAACACCCGCGGGGCATCGCCGTGAATCTCGGCGCCCGTCTGCAGCACGTTGAGGCCCTCCACGATCAGGATGTCCGGCTGGCCGATGGTCTTGGTCTCTCCGGCAACGATGTCGTAGACGTGATGGGAATAGACGGGAACCTGGGCATCGGACCGTCCCGCCTTCAGGTCGGAGAGCATCGCGATGAGGTGCCGCAGATCGAAGCTCTCCGGAAAGCCCTTGCGGCGCATCAGGCCCCGCGATTCCAGCACGCGGTTGGGATACAGGTAGCCGTCGGTGGGGACGAGCGCCACCTTGGGATGGTTGGGCCAGCGGGAGAGCAGCGCTTGCAGCACGCGGGCGGTGGTGCTCTTGCCCGCCGCCACGCTGCCGGCCAAGCCGATGATATAGGGCACCGGGGCATAGGGATGGCCGAGGAACGTGGCCGTCACCTGATACAACTCCTGCATCGCCCGCACATACAGGTTCAGCAGCCGTGAAAGCGGCAGGTAGATGTCGGCCACCTCCTCCAGCGAGAGCGAGACGTTGATCCCCTGCAGGTCCTCCACGTCCTCCTCATTAAGGGTGAGGGGCGTGTCCGCGCGCAAACGAGCCCATTCCTCCCGCGAGAACCGGATGTAGGGGGAGCGTTTCATGGCGTGTCCGTGGTCCGCGGCAGGAGGATCGCGCTGCGCCGGATGGACGGCACCCGATTGCGCCTCCGACCCATACGTGCGCCCGCTCGGCGATGTCAACGGATCGCCCATGGGGGTCTCGGCCGGCAACGGATTCTTGCGGTCAGCCCAGCAACTGAATCAGGTGGCTTTCGGGATTGGATTTCCAGAACGAGTAGCGGGTGCGGGCCTTGAGGTAGCGGCGCAAGCCCTCCTGATCCGACTCCTCCAGCAGCAAACCCGTCGTGATGCGCTGCTTCTCGCCGCTGGAATCGTAGTTGAGGATCAGGAACTCCACGCTGCCCAGGGACCACGGCGCACCGTTCAAGGTATGCACCGTGATGTCGATGGACACCTCGAGCGTGTGGCTGCGGACATAGACCACGCGGGACTGCAGTTCGATCCGGTCGGTACTGTGCAATGGGCGCTTGAGCTGCACGTCATTGAGCGAAATCGTAATGGCGTGATCGTTGCGCGTGAAGTTGCGGGCCGTGTACGTGGCCACCCGGTCCAGCCATACGAGCAGGTCGCCGCCCCGGATCCGCCCGTCGGGCGCTCCGCCCAGGGGGGTGATCTGGCTCTTCACCTGGATCAGGGTCTGCTCGGGATGCACCCGGTCCTGGCGCGGGACCGGGTCCGGCTCCACCACGTCGTCCACCCTGAAGCGGTCCGCCTGGTCGATCCAGGCCAACGCCTGCTGCCGCTCCGCCAGCTCCGCGCGCCGGTGGGCCGCCAGTGCCTTGGCCTCCACGCCCCGCGCGGTCTCGTAGGAGACCTTGGGAATGTTGCGGCTGGGTTGGCCCTCCGGGTCGATCGCCACCATGGTGTAGAAACCCACGTGGGAGGGCGCGAGTTGCCGTTCCGCGGGCTTCTGGCAGAAGCAGCGCACTTCCACGACCATGGAGGAACTGCCCACTTCGATCAGCCGGCCCTCCAGGCGCAGCAGGTCCATGTGGCGGATGCGGCGGGTCAAATCGATGCGGTCCAGCCGCACGAGCACGGAGCGGCGTCCGCAGTGCCGGAAGGCCACGGCGACGGCGGCGTCGTACATCAGCTTGAGGATGGGCCCCGCCTGAACGCGCTGGCCTTGGCGGTTCTCGTCACCGACGATCTCGGCGACGAAGTCCATGGAATCTTCGACGGTGCGGACCTGCCCGCCGTCCACGGGGGTGGGGTCGCTAGCCAGCGTCCCCAAGGCGGGGTTGGCCTTGGGAGCCATGGGTATCGGGTCCATGACGCGAATCCTCCGGTTCGGAAGATGAGGCGCTGGCCATGGTACCGTCTCCCCGTTCCCACTGCGCGCCCAACCGCGGCGGAACTCCCCCGGTGCACCTGGACGATGACCGGCAGACCCGGGCCTGAACCTCCGGCTTGCTCCTGCCGCCGGAGCGGGTCTAAGCTCCGGCGCGACGATCAGTCCTGACCTTTCCACCAATCCCCCCCGGATGCAAGTCTCGCCACCCTCCGCGCGCACGCCCCCGCCGCTGCTGATCGCGTTGTTGGCAGGCGCCAATCTGATGTGGGGTTCCAGTTGGGTGATCGCCAAGTACCTGTTGGCGGTGCTGGCGCCCCTGCAAGTGGCGGCCTGGCGCATGATCCTGGCCGGGCTGCTGCTACTGCCGCTCACGCTGTGGCAGGCGCGGCAGGGCCTGCTGCCGTGGCGGCGCTGGCCGCTGCTGCTGTTCCTGGCGCTGATCGGCTTCGTGCTGCCCAAGGCGTTCAACCTCTGGGGGGTCGACCTGAGCAGCGCCACCAACGCCTCCCTGCTGATGTCCACCGAGCCGCTCTTCACGCTGCT
>JBGPEV010000552.1:0-2738 GCA_041482995.1 bacterium
CACCCGCATCCCGTACATTCCCTGTCCCCCGAACTTCGGCAACAGCGCCGGATGGATGTTCAGCACCCGGCGCGCATAGGCAGCCAGCACGCGCGGCCCCAATTTCTTCATGTAGCCCGCCAGCACCACCAGATTGACGCGGTTGCCCTGCAGCGCTTGGAGGATGGCCACGTCCAGCGCCGCGGGGTCCGGGTGCGTCCTGCTGCTGAGATGAAACGCCGGGATGCCCCCTGCCGCGGCCCGCGCCAGGGCCGGGGCTTCGGAGTTGTTGCAGATCACGACGCAGGCCTGCGCCGGGATCTGCCCGGATTCGATGGCGTCCAGAATCGCTTGCAGGTTGCTGCCGCCATGGGAGGCCAGGAATCCCAGGCGGAGCGGCAGGGGTGGGGTCGCCATTGGGGCGGACTCAGGAGGCCCGCGCCGGCACGGTGAGCGGGGTGTCTTGCGGGACCGGCTTGACGATGAAAAGCAGGTCGCCCTGGTTCACGGTCTGCCCGCTTTCCGCCAGCACGCGGGTCACCGCGAAGCGGGAATCCTCCGCGAACAGCGTCACGCCGTTGATCTTGTTGTAGTCCGCGAGGCTGAGTTGCTCGAACACCTTCATCGCCTCCATCAGGCAGATGGGCGAGTTCGCGTCGAAGACGCTGCCCACCTCCACGAACGGCGGGTCGTCCGGCGTGGGAGAGGGGTAGAACACCCCCGTGCGGGGCGAGAGCACCTTTAACTCGTCCGAGTTTTCGATGCGGATCGCTTCCAGGTCGATCGCCTTGCCGGTGGATTGGTTGCGGGCCTCCATCCGCTCCACCACCTGGGGCGGCGCCGTGCGCTGATAGAAGCCCTGCAGGAATCTCGTGTCGTAGTCCCCGCCCTGGAACACGGGATCGGCCAGGATCGCCTCCATCAGCGCCAGGTTGGTATAGACGCCCTCGATCTCCACCCGCGCCAGATAGGAGCGCAGCGTGGCGATCACCGCCGCCCGGTCGTCCCCGTGGGCGATGATCTGCACGCACAGGCTGTCGTAATAGGGCGGAATGGTGCTCCCCTCCTGCACGGCGGAAACGATGCGAATGTCCGGATGGGGCGGCAAATTCAGCTTGGCGACCACTCCCGGCGAAGGCGTGAAGGTCACCTTGCCTTCCGGCGAGACCGCCATCTTCTCCGCGTTGACGCGCACTTCCATGGCGTAGCCCTTGGGCTTCACGTCGATCTGGTCGATCGCCTGGCCGGAGGCGATGCGGATTTGCTCCTCGACGATGTCCACCCCGGTCACCATCTCGGTCACCGGGTGCTCCACCTGCAGCCGCGTATTCATCTCCATGAAGTACACGCACTGGTGGGTGCGGTCGAAAATGAACTCGATGGTGCCGGCGCCAATGTAGTCGATATCGTCGGCGATCGATTGCCCGTGCTTGAACACCGCCGCGCGCAGGGTTTCCGGCAGTTGCGTGGAGTCCGATTCCTCGATCAGTTTCTGATTGTCCCGCTGCACGGAGCAGTCCCGCAGGCCGAGGATGCGGGTGTTGCCGTGGCTGTCACGCAGCACCTGCACTTCCACGTGCCGCATGGACGCGACGAACTTCTCCAGGTACACGTCGCCGTTGCCGAAGGCGGCGAAGGCCTCCTGGCTGGTGCGGACGAACTCCTCCCTGAATTTGGCCGGGTCGTGGACGATGCGCATGCCCTTGCCGCCGCCGCCGTAGGTCGCCTTGATCAGCACGGGGAAGCCGATCTCCTGCGCCACCGAACTGGCATAGGTGGGATCGGTCAACACGCCGTGGCTGCCGGGCACGGTCGGGACGTTCAGGCGCCGCGCCGTGGCAATGGCGTTGGATTTGTTGCCCATCATTTCCATGCTCTGGGCGCGTGGGCCGATGAAATTGTACCCGTGCTTGCGGCAGAGCAGGGAGAAGTCCGGGTTCTCCGAGAGAAAGCCGATGCCGGGGTGAATGGCATCCACGGCCTCCATCTCGGCGATTCGGATGACGCTCATGCCGTTCAGGTAGCTTTCCTGCGGGGTGTTCCCGCCGAGGGAAACCAGGCGGTCCGTGTTTCGCAGCAGCTTGGTGGGGTAGCTCTCCATGTCCGCGTCGGACTGCACCAGCACCACCTCCACCCCGGCCGCCTGGGCGCCCTGAACCAGCCGCGTCGCCGTGCAGCCCCGCGCGTGAATCAGCATGCGCTTGACGGGTTTGAAGGAGATGAAGCCCTTGGGCAGCGACTCCTCCCGGCCGGGCTCGGCTTCCCGGTGCAATTGGCCCTGCAAGATGCGGGCGATCACCTCGGGCACCGTCTCCGTGCCCACGGGAATGGCCGGGTCTATCTCCCGCAGCTTGCGGTCCAGGTCCTCGTCAAAGGGATTCGCCACCAGCCCATCCATGCTGCCCTCGGTCTGACTGAGGTAGTTGGCGAGAATGGACTCGGCGGGCAAGTGGCTGGGCACGACGCGCTGCCCGGCAAAGGGAATCACCGCGCCGGACAAGTAGTAGGTGCGCGCCAGCGGATGGGTGACGAAGCTGGCCTGCGCGCCGCCGGTGCAGTCGCGATAGCCGAACACGATCACGGGCAGGTCGGCGTCCTTGACGAAGCGCGTCAGCCGGTCGTTGATGACCGCCATGGAGAACAGCGCCCCTGCGCCCTCCTTGGTTTGCATGCCCCCCGAAGAGATGAACATCACGAGCGGCAGCTTGCGAATGTAGCATTCCGTCATGAGCTTGCAGACCTTCTCGCCGCTCGCCATG
>JBGPEV010000553.1:0-2728 GCA_041482995.1 bacterium
CGCCGCCCGTCCCCCCGGAGTCAGCGCCGGAGTCGGAAGACTGAGGACTCATGCTCCCGCTGTCGCACGCGGCCGCCGCCAGGGCCACGGTCAGCGACAGCGCGGCGAAGAGCCGTGCGGCTCGTCCGTTCTCTGGGTTCATGGCTCCCTGCGCCGGAATCCCCCGGCAGTGTGGCGAGCGTTTTTCTGGACGCTCAAACGACTGATTTGTCTCCTTATACACCGCGACATGCGGAGGTATTCCCCAATGCCAACGCGCCGTTGCCGATTCTCCGCCAACAGTCTAAAAATGAGGGCCGGTTCATCTGAAAGTTGGCTGGATGCCAGCCCCCGTTCCGCCAGGGCGGATCGGGGGCCTATTGTCAGGACCACGGAATGGCCGCCGCGCGGGAAACCACCAGTCAGCCGCCGCAGCAAACGCTGCTGCCCCACGACAAGGAAGCCGAACAAGGCGTCCTGGGCGCCATCCTGCACGACAACGAGGCGCTGCTGCAGGCGTCCGAAGTCGTGCAGCCGGAGTCGTTCTTCTCCCCCGCCCACCGGGAATTGTTCAAGGCCATGCTGGAGCTGGGCACGCGGCGCGAGCCCATCGACGAGATCACGCTGGCCAACTACATGCGCTCGCGCAACCAGTTGGAGCAGGTGGGCGGCATCGTCTACATCGCGGAACTGGGGGACATGACCCCCGTGGCGGCCAACGTGCTGGCCTACGCGGAGATCGTGCGGGAGAAGCACCAGTTGCGCTCCCTCATCAGCGCGGCAGTGGACATCGCCGCCAAGGGCCGCGAATCCCAGGAGAACGTGGAGGGGCTGATCCAACAGGCGGAGGACATCTTCCTGGAGTTGGCCAACAAGGCCACGCGCCGCAGCTACTCGCCGCTGCCGGAGTTGCTCAAGGCGGGGTTCGCCGCGCTGGAGAAAGCGCAGGACCAGGGCGACGGGCTGACCGGCTTGCCCTCGGGCTTCATCGAGCTGGACCGGATGACCAACGGTCTGCAGCGCTCCGACCTGATCATCGTGGCGGCCCGTCCGGGCATGGGCAAGACCTCCTTCGCGCTGAACATCGCCCAGCACGCCTCCCTGCGCAGCGGCAAGCCGGTCGTCGTGTTCAGCCTGGAGATGTCCAAGGAGCAGATGGCCTTCCGCATGCTCTGCTCGGAGGCCAAGGTGGACAGCCAGAAGGTGCGCAAGGGCGAACTGGACGAGTACGAGTGGGACAAGCTGGCCACCGCCGCCGCCAAGCTCTCGCCCGAGCCGCCGCTGCTGTTCATCGACGACACGGCGGAGGCCACGCCGCTGGCCATCAAGGCCATCTCCCGGCGCATCCAGGCGGAGCACGGGCTGGCCATGATCGTCGTGGACTACCTGCAGTTGATGCGCGCCGCCGGCCGCAAGGAGAGCCGCGAGCAGGAGATCGCCGAGATTTCCCGCGGCCTGAAGGCGCTGGCCAAGGAGTTGGACGTGCCCGTCATCGCCTGCGCCCAGCTCAACCGCGCCCTGGAAGCGCGCGGCAACAAGCGCCCCATGCTCTCCGACCTGCGCGAGTCCGGCTCCATCGAGCAGGACGCGGACATCGTGATGTTCATCTACCGGGACGAGCTCTACAACCCCAAGACCGAGGACGCGGGCATCGCGGAGATCGCCATCGCCAAACACCGCAACGGGCCGATCACCCACAACCCGATCCGCCTCGCCTTCGTCGCGGAGTACACCAAGTTCGGCAACCTCTCCCTGCGCCCCGAGGATGGGGGGACGGGGTAGGCGGAATAACAACTGCTGAAGCAGTCGGCAGTTCACCAGGAACCCGAAACCCGAAACCGTGTTAACGGCACCCCCCGTGCATGCCTTGAGAACGAACCGCTGCGCCCGAATTGGGGCTGGACAGCCCCGCCGGTGGGCGTAGAATGAACGGGTAAGCGGGAAAGCTCAATCGATTCAGGAACTCCCATGGCCGAGAGCGATCTGGACAAGGACCTGGCCGGTCTCATGAACGACATCGGCGGCGGGGACGCGCCCGACGCCGGTGGCGGCGGATTGGAACTGGACGCCGACCTGGCCTCCCTGGCCGGCGACAGCGCCGGCGCTACCGCGGAGACCCCCGGTGCGGGGGGCGGCGGGGACGAGGTGAGCCTGGATGCCGACCTGCAGTCCATGATGAACGACGCCTCGAGCGGCTCCGATGTGGGCGGCGGGGACGTGTCCATGGACGAAGCCAGCCTGGATATCGGCGGTGGCGGCGGTGGGATGCTGGCGCCCACGGCCGGCCGCGCCCCGGCGGCCCGGGGGAGCGCAGGGACCAACCTGGACTTCCTGCTGGACATCAAGCTCAACGTCACCTTCGAAGTGGGCCGCGCCAAGATGCTCATCAGCGACCTGCTCACGCTCGGTCAAGGCTCGGTGATCGAACTGCACCGCCTCGTGGGGGACGAACTGGACCTGCTGATCAACGGCAAGCTGGTGGCCAAGGGGGAGGTGGTGGTCATCAACGAGAAATTCGGCTGCAAAATCTCCAGCATCATTCCTCCGGAAGACCGCATCCGGCACATGGGCGGATTCTAGCCCGCACTACTCGCTATTCGGCTTGGGTGGGGGCGCAACGGCCCCCGCCGCCTGGGGGTCCGGGCGGGGCGGCGGGGCCGCGCCGCTGACCGCGCCGCCGGCATCCGCGCGGGCTTCCGGCGCCGCGCCGCCGCCGGACTCGCCCGGCCGGCCGGCGGGTTCCGCCACG
>JBGPEV010000554.1:0-2721 GCA_041482995.1 bacterium
GCGGGCGGGCGCTGGGGCGCTTCCATCAGGGTCTCCAGTGGCATCGAGCGTAGCGAGGGCGGTCGTTCCCTGGCCGCCCGGGACGTTGCACGGCTTTCATGCAGTATATTGCATGACCGTTCCAATATTGCAATATAATGCTTGACAGGCCCGGGGCCTGGGGAGATATAGTGCCGATCGGGGACGGGTTTCCGTCGCAAGATTCCTGTGGTCCGCAGGCCAAGATCGCACCGCTCTCGTCCGGGCGGCCCTGACCTTTGGGGCGGGGTCCCGGAATTTGGAATTTGAGGAGAACCTGATGGCCGCGACCCCCACCTCGGTCCGCAAAGCCGGTGCCGAGAGCAGCGCGCCGCCCCGCGTGGAGCCGCAGACCCACCCCGGCGGCTACCGTCATTGGAAGCTGAACATCGCCGGGCCGGTCGCCACGCTGATCCTCGACGTGCAGGAGAGCGGCGGGATGCGCCCCGGCTATGAATTGAAGCTCAATAGCTACGACCTGGGCGTGGACATCGAACTGGCCGACGCGGTCAACCGCCTGCGCTTCGAGCACCCGGAGGTGAGCGTGGTCGTGGTGACCAGCGGCAAGCGCAACCTGTTCTGCGCCGGCGCCAACATCTTCATGCTGGGCGGCTCCTCCCATCCCTTCAAGGTGAACTTTTGCAAGTATACCAACGAGACCCGGCTCTCCATGGAGGAAGCGACCGCGGAGAGCGGCCAGACCTACATCGCGGCGCTCAACGGCACCACCAGCGGCGGCGGCTACGAATTGGCCCTCGCCTGCCGGGAGATCCACCTGATCGATGACCGCGCGTCCGCGGTGAGTCTGCCGGAAGTGCCTTACCTGGGCGTGTTGCCCGGCACGGGCGGCCTGACCCGCCTGGTGGACAAGCGGCACGTGCGGCGCGACCTGGCCGACGTGTTCTCCACCCTGGCCGAGGGCGCCAAGGGCAAGCGCGCCCTGGAATGGAAGCTCGTGGACGGCATCCACTCCCCGAGCGGCTGGGAGGCGGCCATCGCCCAACGGGTCGCCGCGCTGAAGCAGGAGCGCCCGGGCGTCAAGGGCATCACGCTGGAGCCGCTGGAAAAGCGCATCACCGCGGCCGGTATCGAATACAGCCACCTGAAGGTGGAGATCGACCCGCGGCGCCGGGTGGGCACGCTGACGATTCAGGGGCCCGACTTTGTGCAACCCTTGCCCCCGGATCCCGCGCAGTTGGGCTGCCGCTGGTACCCCCTCGCCCTGTTCCGGGAGTTGGACGACGCCCTGGTGGAATTGCGCTTCAACTACGAGGAGATCGGCGTCCTGTTGATCAAGTCCGTCGGCGATCTGGAGCGCGTGTTGGAGATCGACGCCCAACTGCGCCACCAGCCCGATCACTGGTTCCTGCGCGAAGTGCGCCTGCTGCTCCGCCGCACCCTGAAGCGCCTAGACTTGACCGCCCGCTCCATCTTCACCCTGGCGGAACCCGGCGGGTGCTTCGGCGGCTTCCTCTACGAGGTAGCGCTCGCGGGCGACCGCATCTACATGCTGCACGACGCAGACGGCAAGGCGCGCATCGCGCTCACGCCCGGCAACTCGGGGATCTTTCCCATGGGCAACGGGTTGGGGCGGCTGGAGCAACGCTTCCTGGACAACCCCCCCCACGCCCAGTCCCTGGTGCGGGAGGCCCCCACGTTCTACTCCGCCGAGGCCGCCCTGGAGGCGGGCCTGGTCACCAGCGCCCCCGATGCGCTGGATTGGGAAGACGAGGTGCGGGTGGCGGTCGAGGAGCGCGCCAGCCTTTCCCCCGATGCGCTGACGGGCATGGAGGCCAGCCTGCGCTTCGCCGGGCCGGAGACCATGGAGACCAAGATCTTTGCCCGGCTTTCCGCCTGGCAAAACTGGATCTTCACGCGCCCCAACGCCACGGGCGAAAAAGGCGGCCTCACGCTCTACGGCAAGCCCCAGACGGCGGAACTCGACCGGCGACGAACCTAATTCTCTTGGAACCGCGGATGAACACGGATAGCTTGTCGAATCTTGGGCGGGCGAGACGCCCACCCCACCGGGAGCGTCCGCTCATTGCGGTGCCGTCCCGGCGACCCAAACAGTCCTGCGGACCACGGTATCCGTGTTCATCCGTGGTTTCAACACTCGAACTGCAACAGCCAGGAGCGGTGCCATGTTAGAGAGCATTCCCAACAACGTGAACCTGGACAGCAATCCCAAGCTGCAGCGGGCGTTGCTCAAGTGGCTGCCGGACTTCCTGGCGTGGTGGAAAGAGGTCGGGCCGGAGGGGCTGCAGGAGAACCAGATCTACCTGCGCACCGCGATCGGCGTGGACGCGGGCGGCTGGGCCAACTATGAGTACGTGAAGATGCCCGAATACCGCTGGGGCATCTTCCTCGCCAAGCCGCGCAAGGTCGGCGCGATCTATTTCGGCGACCACATCGGCGAGAAGCTGTGGGACCAGGTGCCGGGCGAGTACCGCAAGGAGTTGCGCCGCCTGATCGTCACCCAGGGCGATACCGAGCCCGCCTCCGTGGAGCAGCAGCGCCTGCTGGGCAAATGCGCCCCGAGCCTGCTGGATCTGCGCAACCTGCTGCAGGTGAACGTCGAGGAGGCGCGCCACCTGTGGGCGATGGTGTACCTGCTGCACAGCTACTTCGGCGCCGACGGCCGGGACGAGGCGGAGCAGATGCTGGAGCGGCGCTCGGGCCATCCGGACCGGCCCCGCATCC
>JBGPEV010000555.1:0-2718 GCA_041482995.1 bacterium
CGGGGTGTTCGAAAAGGCCGCCGTGATGTTCTCCGCCGTCACGGGCCAGGATCTTCCGCCATTCGTGCTCAGGGAACATCCGGAGGTGCAACCCGGAACGGCCTACTTCGCCACCGGCGTTTCCCTGATCTGCCACCCCCGCAATCCCCACGTGCCCACGGTGCACTTCAACGTGCGCTACTTCGAGGCCGGTCCAGTGCATTGGTTTGGCGGCGGCATGGATCTGACGCCCTACTACCCGGTGCGGGAGGATTGCATCCACTTCCACCGCGCCCTCAAGGCCTGCTGCGACCGCTATGCGCTCCATTACTATGCGGAGTTCAAGCCCTGGTGCGACCGGTACTTCTATCTGAAGCACCGCCAGGAACCGCGCGGAATCGGGGGCATCTTCTTCAACTATTTGCGCGACCCGCGGGAGCGCACCCTGCAATACGTGCTGGACTTGGGCGCGGCCTTGTTGCTGGCCTATCTGCCCATCGTGGAGCGCCGCCGCGCCGCGCCCTATGGCGCGCGGGAGCAGGCGTTCCAGAGCTACCGGCGGGGGCGTTACGTGGAGTTCAACCTGCTCTATGACCAGGGCACATTGTTCGGGCTGCAATCCGGCGGGCGCATCGAATCCATTCTCGCCTCCCTCCCGCCCCAAGTGGCCTGGCGCTACGACTGGCATCCCGAACCGGGCAGTGCCGAGGAGCGGCTCTATCGCGATTTTTTGCCGCCGCAAGATTGGGCCGGACTGCCCGACTGATCGGCGCGGCCATTCACGCGCAGGCCCGTTTCCCCCCCCTGCTTTTTCCCCGCGATTTCGGTCTTCTGCAGCGCTGCCGCGCTGAACGGAGGGTGTTCAAGCCTTCCCCAATGCCCGAATACCAAGCTGATTACACTGCCAAAATCATCAGTCTCGATTATGCTACTTTCTATGTTTATAAAAACAGCATAATATACAGTCGATTATAAGAAACAAAGAATTGTAGGCGTCGGTATGATACCCGTTTGGATACTGTTTATTCAAATATTCTCCAAAAGGATATATAGGCGTGGGCACGCGACTTGTCGCCGCAAGGGCGGGTAGAATTGAACATTGGTTATTTCAGTCACTTAGGAAATATTCTAGCCATCGTGCGACGTGGCCCACTTTCTGCAACAAGGAAGAGACATAAGGGCGCAGCAATCACCAACGCTCCATGTGAAGGTCGGGCCGAATGGCCTGAGTAGTGAGCCGAATACAGCGATCTTGGGGCTGTTCCCTCCTCTTCCCCCAATCGGCCCCAAGATTCGCTGGATGAACAACGTGTAGGTCTTGGGTCGTCTCCCCCCCTTCCCCCAAGTGATCCGAGACCTACACGGTTGTATCGCAGCACCCCTTTGCAGGACACTCCCCCAGTACGAATCAACAGTTGCGGTCGCGGTCGAATCTTTCTACCGTTTTGGCGGTGGATCGCGCGCGTCACGGCCTGGGATCGTCCAGGCGCGGACGCCGTATGCCATTCTCCCCAGCCGCACCGGTATTGTCCGCCAACCATGTTGGAGCGCCGACCCGTCATGCCGATCCCGTCACTCCGCTTTCCCAGCGCGGCATTGGCCGTGCTGCTGGCCGCCTGCTGGGCGGGTGCCGCCCACGGCCAAACGTTGGGCGCCGATGAGCAGAACAACATCGACGTGTTCAAGCGCGCCGCGCCGTCCACCGTCTACATCACCAACGTGCAACTGCGGCGCGATCTGTTCTCCCTCAACGTGCTGGAGATTCCCAGCGGCACCGGCAGCGGCATCATCTGGAGCCGGGACGGGCTGGTGATCACGAACTTCCACGTGATCGAGGGCGCCAACAAGCTGGCGATCACCCTGACCGATCAGAGCACCTACGACGCGACGGTGATCGGCGCCGCGCCGGACAAGGACCTGGCGGTGCTGAAGATCAACGCCCCCGCGGACAAGCTGGTGCCCCTGCCCCTGGGCGATTCGGACAAGCTGGAGGTGGGCCGCAAGGTGCTGGCCATCGGCAATCCCTTCGGCCTGGACTCGACCTTGACCACCGGCGTCGTCAGCGCGCTGGGGCGGGAAATTTCCTCGCCGAGCGGGCGGCGCATCCGGGGGGTGATCCAGACGGACGCCGCGATCAATCCGGGCAATTCCGGCGGCGCACTGCTCGATTCCTCCGGACGGCTGATCGGCATCAACAGCGCCATCATCGGCCCCTCCGGCGCCAGCGCGGGCATCGGCTTCGCCGTGCCGGTCAACACGGTGAAGAAGGTGGTGCCCGAGCTGATCCAGTACGGGCGGCAGATCCGCCCCGTGCTGGGCATCAGCGTGGTGGACGACCAAGTCGCCCGCCGCCTGGGCATTGCGGGCGTGATGGTGGCCGAGGTGACGCGTGGCAGCGGGGCGGCCCGAGCGGGGTTGCGGGGCGTCCAGCGATCCTCCGATGGCCGCCTGCTGGTCGGCGATGTCATCGTGTCGATCGACAGCAAGCGCGTGGCGGATACCAACGATCTGTTCGACGCCCTGGAGGAGCGCAAGCCGGGGGATTCCGTGGCCGTGACGACCGTGCGGGATGGCAAGCCGCGCACCGTGCCGGTTACCCTCGGCGCGCCGGAATAGGCGGGCCGGCCAAGGACCCGCTGGCCGGATCCGGCCGCCCCGCCCTGTGCAGCCCCCGCGCTCCGGCCGGCTAGATCTTCTTGCCGGCCGCGGAGAACCGGCCCTTGCCGTCGCCATTGAGCA
>JBGPEV010000556.1:0-2715 GCA_041482995.1 bacterium
AGCTTGGCCGGCTAGGGAGAATCGGACCCGCAACGGAGCAAGCAACGTGTCGGCAGGCGTGAATCCCGCGCAAGTGCGGGCGGTGGTGTTCGATCTGGGCGGAGTGTTCTTGGAAGGCGGGCCCGTCAACGTGAAGGCCTTCGGTCCACGCCACGGTCTGTCGCCCGGCCGCTGGGACGCGATCCGCGAAGAGCTGTTCGTCAAAGGCGACCTGTGGGGGCAAGTGGAGCGCGCGGAGTTGACGCTGGAGCGCTTCGGCCGGGAATTGCAGGCGCGCATGGCGGCCCACGGCGTGACCGTGACCCTGGAGGACGCGCTCAATTTCATGGGCACGCCGGGGGAGGAACGGCGCATGCCCCTGCGGCAGGAGATTGTGGACGCGTGCCTCACCCTGCGCGCCCGCATGCCGACGGCGCTGCTCACCAACAACATCCGCGAATGGCGCGACGGCTGGCGCCGCCGCCTGCCGCTGGAGCAGCTCTTCGACGTGGTGGTGGATTCCAGCGAGGTGGGCTGCCGCAAGCCCGAGCCGCGCATCTACGCGTTGGTGGAAGAGCAGTTGGGCCTGCGCGGGGCGGAGTTGCTGTTCGTGGACGACATCGGCGTGAACCTGAAAGCGGCGCGCGCCCTGGGCTGGCAGACCGTGAAGTACGACGATACGCAGAAGGTGCTGGCCGTGCTGCGGACGGTCGCCGACCACCATCCCCCGCGCCAGGGCTGAACCTCCCCGCGCCGTATGCACCCCCGCCCACTCCCCGCAGGCCCCGTGCGCCACTGGCTGATGAAGACCGAGCCCTCCGAGTTTTCCCTGGAGGACCTGAAGCGGCGGCCCGGACAGACGGGCGGGTGGGACGGCGTGCGCAATTATCAGGCGCGCAACAACCTGCGCGAGATGCGCCCGGGCGACCGCGTGCTCTTCTACCACAGCTCCGTCAAAGTGCCCGCCATCGTGGGCACGGCGACGGTTGCGCGGGAGGCCTATCCGGACGCCAGCGCGTGGGACCCCAAGAGCGGCTACCATGATCCCAAGGCCAGCCGGGACAACCCGATCTGGGCGATGGTGGACGTGAAATTCGAGTCCGAGTTCCCCCGTCCCGTCAGCCTGCCCGAATTGCGCACCCTGCCCGCGCTGAAGGACATGTTCCTCATCCGCAAGGGCATGCGGCTTTCCGTGCAACCGGTCACGCCCGGGGAATTCGAGGCCATTGTGCGCGCCGCCCAAGCGCCGCCGCCCCCAGCCTGAGGACCGTTCCATGTCCAACGCCGTTCCCACCGCCGCGCCCACCCGCACCGGGGGACTGATCCTGTGCGGAGGGCGCTCCAGCCGCATGGGAGCGGACAAGGCGCGCTTGCGATTTGGGCCCCGCACCTTGTTGGACGTGGCGCTGGCGCACATGGCCGCGGTGGCGGACGAAATCGCGGTTTCCATCGCGGCGGAGGGCGCCCCGCCGGCCCCTGCCGATCCCCTGCCAACCGTGCCCGTGCGCTGGGTGCGGGACGACGCACCCTATCGCGGTCCGCTGTTCGGTCTGCTGCACGGCTTCCGCGCCCTGTCGTCCGTGGAGCGGCTGGTGGCGATGCCCGTGGACATGCCTTTCCTCAGTGGCCCCTGGCTGCGCCGCTTGCTGGACGGGCTGGAGGGGCAACGGGGCTGCGCGTTCCGCTGGCAGGGTTACACCAACGCGCTCACGGCCGCCTATCGGGGCGACCTGCTGCCGCGTCTGGAACAACTGGTGGCCGAGGGCAAGCAGCGCCCCCTTGCACTGCTGGACGGGCTGGACGCGCCCATCCTGGAGGTGGAAACGCTCTGGCGCCCGGAGGATGGCCCCAGCCCCATGCTGGACACGGACACCCCGGAGGATTACCGCACGGCACTGCTGGCGGCCGGGTTCGGCGCCGCGGCGGGCGTGCCGGTGACCGTGCGCGTGGTGCTGCGTCCCGGCGCGGAGCCGCCAACCGTGCCCCTGCGCGCCCGCACTTCTGGCGATGTCCGCCGTGCCATGGCGGCGCTCTGGCCCGAGCAGCTCATCGCCGGAGGCGGCGCGGTGGAGCGGCCCACGGGGGGCGGGCTGTTCCTGCGCCTGCGGGAGGACGACCCGCTCGCGGCGGACGAGGAGGTGTACTGGTCGCCCCAAGTCGTGGCAAGCTGACCCATGGCATGCAACGGTGCACATCGCCGGTTTCGCGCGCGCGCGGCCGGACTGACGGCCGCGCTGCTCGGCGCGCTCACGCTGGGCGGAGCCGCCTGCACGGTCAAATCGACCGAATTGGCCGCGGGCGGATTCGCGCCCGGCGCCGGGGAGCGCCTCTCGCTGGCGGTGGGCCAGGCGCGCGCCCAATTCCCGGAGCTTTCCGCGCCGGGCCTGAAGTATACCGTGCGCGGGGCGGCGGAACCCGGTCCTCCACCCGAATTGGCACTGCAGGGCGAGGGCGTCGGCTTCGCACCCGGACTGCAGCTCTCCGAGCGCGGGAAAGGCACGCTCAAGCTCTACCTGGACAAGCGCACCTACGCGCGCGGTCACGCCGTGGTGCGGCGGGAGGGCGGCGCGGAGCAGACGTGGCCGATCGTGGCCGATGAACTGCGCGGCAGGGCGGAGCGTGGCTTCGAGTTCAGCTACATGCTGGCCGTGCCCACGGGCGGCCTGCGCTATCTGGTGGTGCTCGGCGGCCCCTCCGGGGAGTCCGGCGCCGAAGCGCTCGCCTACGAGGGACTCC
>JBGPEV010000557.1:0-2704 GCA_041482995.1 bacterium
TGGCATCCGCCTCGGGGGCCAATCGCACAAACTCGGCCTCCTCGCCCGTCTTGGCCACCAGCAAGGTGCAGGGCAGCGGCTCCAGGATCGATCGCTCGATGTCCAGGTTGGGCCACTGGTAGTCGGTGATCAGGACGTGAAACATCGTGCGCCTCCACCCAGGCTTAGGAACTGCCAACTGCATGAAACACAAAGACCACGAAGACCACAAAGAACGGCAAGAATATTCAACTACAGCCACGAGTCCGGGGCGAATCCCCCGGGAGGACCCAGGATTCGGCCCATGTCGGTCCAATCCCTTTCCTTTGTGGTCTTCCTGGTCGGCGCCTGCCCTCGAGCGCAGCGAAGGGTGTTTCAGCAGTTGCTGTTATTCTACCGCGGGGTTGTTGATCAGCGCCGCGGCGAAGCCCGCGCCGAAGCCGTTGTCGATGTTGACCACGGTCACGCCGGGCGCGCACGAGTTCATCATGGCGAGCAGGGCCGCCAGCCCGCCGAAGTTGGCCCCATAGCCGACGCTGGTCGGGACGGCGATCAGGGGCGCGCGCACCAGGCCGCCCACCACGCTGGGCAGGGCGCCCTCCATGCCGGCCACGACGATCACGACCCGCGCCTGGCGGATGCGGTCAATGTGCGCCATCAGCCGGTGCAGGCCCGCCACCCCCACGTCGGCGATCAGCTCCACGCGGCAATCCATCAGCCGCGCCGTCTCGACCGCCTCCTCGGCGACGGGCAGGTCGCTCGTGCCCGCGCAGATCACGGTGACCGCGCCCCGCGGCTGGGCCTGCTCCAGGCCGAAGGAGAGCGTGCGCGCCGTGGCGTTGTAGTGCCCGCCGGGCACCTGTCCGGCCAGCGCCGCATGGCGGGGCGGCTCCAGCCGGGTCACCAGCAGCCGCTCGTGGGATTCCAGGTGCTGCTCGCAGATGCGCCGCAATTGCTCGTCGCTCTTGCCCTGACCGTAGACCACCTCCGGAAACCCCAGGCGCCGGGAGCGCTGGTGATCGAGCTTGGCAAACCCCAGATCCTCGAAGGTGTGCCGCTCCACCTGCCGGATGGCATCCTCGGGGGACACCGCTCCGAGCTTGATCTGATTCAGCAGGGACAGGACATCGTTGCGGGTCATGGGTGCTCGGTCCGTGTATGAACTCGCAGACAACTCCATCCACAGATTACACAGATTACACGGATTGGTCTTGCGGCGGCCGGGTGAGTCCCGAACCGCCTCCGATTCCGCTCCGCGCGTCCCCCTTCCCGTCCCCCCGCCCCTGCGCCTCGTAAGCCGGAAAGGCGGTAAGCCCGCCACGGGTTTGGGGAGGCAGCCAAGCCAAAGGCGAGGCCATTGACAGTTGCCCCGGGCACCCCTAGGCTGGTCCAAATTCGGATCAACTATTTTCCGGGAATCCCCATGCGAGTGCTCCCATTGTCGAAGGTCAAGGCGACGCTGAGTGGTTTGGTCAACGAGATCGCTGCGACCGATGAGGAAGTCATCATCACGAAGAACGGCAGGCCGGCGGCTGTGCTGGTCAGTCCGGAGGAGTACGAGGGCTGGCAGGAGACCCTCGCCGTTCGCGGAGATCGGGCCTTGATGAAGGAGATCAAGGCGGGATTGGCGGCGTTGAAGTCGCGCCGGGCGAAGGTCTTCACGCTTGACGACCTGCTGAAGGACGGTGGGTGAGCCGCAAGCTCTTTCTCCTCCGAGTGCCGCCGAACCTCGCGAGCCGGATCGGCGGTCTCCATCCCCACATCAAGAAACGTGTTCGCTTCGCCCTCGGACGGATTCTGGCCGATCCGAGCCAGGGCAAACCCCTGAAGCAGGATCTTGCCGGGCTCTGGACTTTCCGAGTTGGCCGGCTTCGTATCGTCTACCGCATCGCGCCGGGCAGAATTGTCGAATGGGTCGCCCTCGGCCCGCGCCAGAGCATCGACGAGGAAACCCAACGGCTCCTGGCCCGTCGCGCCAGACCCTCACCCTAATGGTAGTGGGTCAGTATGGGTCGAACAGCAGATTCCTCGCTGCGCTCGGAATGACATTTGGTTGTCACCCCGAGTGAAACGAGGGGTCTGCTGTTTGACCGGGGATGATTCAACTCGAAATTGACTCACCACCAACCGAACGTCCCCCTTCCCCTCCCCTTGCCTCTGCGGTAAGCAACGCGGGTGGCGGTTTCGGGCGCGCGCGGCGATCGCGCATTGGCGCCCCATCCAGACCCATTGAGGGGGGGAAGCACAATGGCGACAGCGAGCAAAGTGGCCCTGGTGACGGGCGCAGGCACGGGCATCGGCAAGGCAGCGGCGCTGGCGCTGATGAAGGCAGGCTACGCGATGGTCTTCGCCGGACGCCGCATGGACAAGCTTCAGGAGGCCGCGGCCGAGGGCAAGGCGTCGGGCATGCCCTCCCTCGTGGTGCAGACGGACGTGGGCGATCCCGCCTCGGTGAAGGCGCTCTTCGCCAAGGCCAAGGAGACGTTCGGCCGCCTGGACCTGCTGTTCAACAACGCGGGGACGGGCGCGCCCGGCGTGCCGTTCGAGGACTTGACCTACGAGCAGTGGAAGACGGTGGTGGACGCCAATCTGACGGGGGTGTTTCTCTGCACCCAGGAGGCCTTCAAGATCATGAAGGCGCAGAAGCCCATGGGGGGCCGCATCATCAATAACGGTTCCATTTCCGCCCACGTGCCCCGGCCCAATTCTGGGCCCTACACGGCCA
>JBGPEV010000558.1:0-2701 GCA_041482995.1 bacterium
ACATCGCGGTGGGGTCGGAGCCCGCGTTGCCCGGCGTCGTCTACGGGTACGCCATCAATCTGTCCAAGTGCAAAGGCACGCGGCGCTGCGTGGAAGCCTGCATGGCGGAGAACAACACCAGCCGCGACACGGAAGTGCAGTACATCCGCGTGCTGGAGATGAACTACGGCGAGATGAAACTGACGGATGCCGATCCCTACTATGACAGCGAGACGGTGCCCAAGAAGGGCAAGTGGTACCTGCCGATCCAGTGCATGCAATGCAACAACCCGCCCTGCGTCAAGGCCTGCCCGGTGCAGGCCACCTGGAAGGAGCCCGACGGCATCACGGTGATCGACTACAACTGGTGCATCGGCTGCCGCTATTGCCAGACCGCCTGCCCCTACTGGGCCCGGCACTTCAACTGGAACCGGCCCCAGTTGCCCAAGGAGCAAATCAATCCGGATACGCACTACCTGAGCAACCGCCCCCGCAGCAAGGGCGTGATGGAAAAATGCACGTTCTGTCTGCAGCGCGCCCGCAAGGGGCGGCTCCCGGCCTGCCTGGAGGCGTGCCCGACCGGCGCCCGGGTGTTCGGCAACCTGCTCGATCCGAACAGCGACATTCGCTACGTCCTGGAGAACAAGGTCGTCTTCCGGTTGAAGGAAGACCTCGGGACCGAACCCAAGTTTTGGTACTACACCGATTGAGGTGCCATGGGATCGCTGCTGAGGTTCTTCATTGCCGCGCTGAAGGAAGTCTTCAAGGGCGGCGGGCTGTACTGGGTCTGGCTGACCGCGCTGTCCGGGCTGGTGGCAATCGGAGTGCTGCACTACCTGCTGCAGGTCGAGCAGGGCTTGATCGTCACCGGCATGAGCGATCAGGTCTCCTGGGGGGCCTACATCGCGAATTTCACCTATCTGGTGGGGGTCGCGGCGGCGGCCGTGATGCTGGTCATTCCCGCCTATATCTTCCACCGGGAGGAAATCAAGCACGTGGTGCTCATCGGCGAGGGCGTGGCGGTCGCCGCCGTCGTGATGTGCATCCTGTTCGTCACGGTGGATCTGGGCCGGCCGGACCGCATCTGGCATTTGCTGCCGGGCATCGGGCGGTTCAACTGGCCCGATTCGATGCTGGCCTGGGACGTGCTGGTGCTGAGCGGCTACCTCGTGCTCAACCTCGCCATTCCGTTCTACATCCTGTTCGTCAAGTACCGGGGCGGCGAGCCGCGCACGCTGGTGTACTTCCCGGGCGTGGTCATCTCCATTTTCTGGGCGATTTCCATCCACACCGTGACCGCGTTCCTGTTTTCCTCCAACGTGGCGCGGCCGTTCTGGAACACCGCCATTCTCGGGCCGCGCTTCCTGGCGTCGGCCTTCACGTCCGGTCCCGCGCTGATCGTCCTGGCGCTGCAGATCATCGACCGCTTCAGCGCCTTCAAGGTGAAGGCGGACGTGATCGATTTCATCGCCTTGATCATCACCGTATCGCTGCAGATCAACCTGTTCCTGTTCGGGGTGGAATTCTTCACGGAGTTCTACTTCCCGACCGAGCACGGCCAGTCGGCCCAGTACCTGTTCTTCGGGTTCCGCGGCTATTCCGCGCTGGTGCCCTGGATCTGGACGGCGCTGGGGCTGAACCTCGTGGCCGTCACCATCCTCACGCTGCACGGCCTGCGCCGCATCCGCACGTTGCTGAACGTGGCGTGCGTGCTGGCCATCGTGGGCGTCTGGATCGAGAAGGGCATGGGGCTGATCGTCCCCGGCTTCGTGCCGACAACCATCGGCGAGATGTTCGAATACGTGCCGACCCGGGTGGAAATCCTGGTCTCGACCGGCATCTGGGCCTTTGGCCTGCTCATTTTCACGCTGCTCACCAAGATCGCGATCCCGATCGAACTGGGCACGCTGGTGCGCGGGTCCGGCCCGCGGGGCGCCGCGCGTGCCAAGCTCGCCCCAGGAGGTTCCCCATGATTGCATCGCTCCGCCGGTGCGCCGCGCAGGTGCTGCTGTGGGGCGCCGCCGCCGCGCTGGCCGTTCTGTCCGGCCCCGGCCCCGCAGGGGGCGCGGAACCGCCCGCGCCGCGGGTCCGAAGCTCGTGCGTGGATTGCCACAGCAACCCGCGCTTCATGGTGCAGAACAAGAAACTCTACGATTATTATCAAGGCTGGCGGCTGTCGATCCATGAACAGGAAAAGGTGACCTGCGTGGATTGCCACGGCGGCAACCCGCGGTCGGCCGACAAGCCCACGGCCCACGGCGACCAAGGGATGAGCGCTTCGGTGGCCACCAGCCCCATCAGCTACCAGAACGTTCCCAAGACGTGCTCCAAGTGTCACGAGGATGTTTACCGCCATTTCAAGCAGAGCAAGCACTTCGAACACCTCACCGCGACCAAGCAGGAGGAACAGGGGCCAAGCTGCGTAACCTGCCACGGTTCCATGAATACGACGGTCCTCAACGTAACGACCGTGCGGAGCACCTGCGAAAAATGCCACAACACCACCACCGACAATAACCCCGATGTCCCCGACCGGGCCGAAGATGTGCTAAGCCAATTCCTGTCGATTCAGCGTTACAACCGGTACCTGCTGCAGAAGGGCGATCCCGCGAAGGTGAAGGCGATGTTCAAGATTCTCTCTCCGCGGATCAAGCGACTGAACGACAGTTGGCACACCTTCGATCTGGACAAGGTCTCGGACCAGACCCAGGACATGATCAAT
>JBGPEV010000559.1:0-2700 GCA_041482995.1 bacterium
CCCTGCTGGAGAGCGCGAGAGGCGAAGCCTCTCGCAAATACTACCGATTCAATAGCTTCAGTCCACTAGGAAGGGATGGCGTCAAAAAGCGGCAGATTGACGATCCAGATCAAGCCCACCAGTGCCAGGCTCAGCCAATAGGTGACCTTCTCCACCCTGGCCATTTGCCGTTGGGCCGCAAACGCACAGACGAGTTGCAGCACGAGGATCGCCCAGGCCGAGTACTGCGCCGGGAGCCCCGGCTTGCCCAGGGCAATCATCAATACGGCGACCGCGGCGAACGGGATGAACACGTGCCGCGTGACTTCGGCCGCGCGCTTCCAGCCCGCATCCGCGCTCAGGAAGGACTGGAGGAGGTGCAACAGCACGATCAGCAGGGCGAAGAGTTCGAGGGGCCAACGCATGTGAGACCTCCCAGGATGGAGTTGCCGCGCTCCGGGTGCAGCGCCCGGGCGCCAGATCGGCCCAGAGCGGCCCCGCCGTGCCAGCGGGCGGTGACGCGGCATGCCGACGCCTCACGATACGCCGGCCGCGCTCAGTAATCGATGGCTTGCAGCACTTCGTAGATGCCGATCACGCCCACGGGCCTCCGCTGGCCATCCACGGCGAACAGCGCGCGGATGTGGTGGGTCTCCATCAAATTGAGCGCCCGCGCCGCCAGCGCGTCGGTCTCGATGGTCTTGGGATCGCGGGTCATGTAGCCGGCCACGGGCCGCGCCATGAAGGCGCCGCCGGGGTCTTGCAGGTTGAGGCGCGTGAAGTCCCCCATGGAAAACGCCCCAGCCATCACGCCCTGGGCATCGACGACGCAGGTGACGCCGAAGCCCTTGCGCTGGATTTCCGCGATCGTGTCCGCCACCGTCGCCGTATCGGGCACCTGGGGCAGGCCGGCGCCTCGCACCATCAGGTCCCCGACGGTGGTCATCAGCTTCTCGACCAGATTGCCGCCGGGGTGGAAGACCGCGTAGTCCTCCGGGCGGAAATTCCGCAGGCGCAGCAGGCACACCGCCAGCGCGTCGCCCATGGCCATGGCCGCCGTGGTGCTGGCCGTGGGCGCCAGCCCCAGCGGGCACGCCTCCTGCTCCACGGAAACGTCCAGGTTCACTTCCGCGCGCTTGGCCAATTCGGAGCCGGGGTGACCGGTCATGGCGACGATGGGCACGCCCAGGCGCCGCAGGGGGCCGAGCAGCCGCAACACTTCCTCGGTATTGCCGGAATTGGAGAGGGCGAGCACCACGTCGCCCCGGCTCACCATGCCCAGGTCGCCATGGATCGCCTCGGCCGGGTGCAGGAAGAACGCGGGCGTGCCGGTGCTGGCCAGCGTGGCGGCGATCTTGTGGGCTACGTGGCCGCTCTTGCCCACGCCGCTCACCACCACCTTGCCCTTGCACGCGTAGAGCATTTCCACCGCGCGCACGAACGCGTCCCCCAGCCGCGCCTTCACTTCCTCCAGGCCGCGCTGCTCGATCTCCAGGGCGCGCCGCGCTTCGGAGAGGATGTCGATCATGCGCCCGTCGAGTCGGATTCGGGCGCGGCGGCAATCCTGCCCTCGGCCCAGTCCCGCAGGGCGAGGAGTTGTGCCAACAGGGCCTTCCGGTCCAGAGCCGCCCCGAGTTCGAAGTAGCGGCCGTCGACTGCGAATGGTGTCAGGCCCGTCAGGTTCGAAAACTCGTGGGGAACGTTCAATCCCTTTTCCTCGGCCCGCTCCATGAGCTTCTGGACGTCGTGCATCTTGCCAACGCGAATCCGATAAGCGGCGAACACCGCTTTGAGCAGCTTTTCAGCCGCTTGCTGAGCGTGAAAGCCAAAAATGGAGTCTGGAACGCGGTCGTTTTCCAGAATAGATTCGTGCAAGGCAAGGTCACCTTCGGCCAGACGGACAAACGACGCAGCCTGCTCGCGGCTTCTCACCACCGGCTGCCTCCCGCGGTCGGTTTCTCCTTCGGCACGGAACAGGTCGCGCCCGCCGTGGTCGGCTTCAAAGTAGACGTTGCCCGGCGTGTCCCGCCAGTACTCAAACGTCGCCTTGTCGGTGGTCAGCACCTGGATCGGCGGTTCGAAGGGCGACATCAGGCGCCGCAGCCGCGCGCTTTCTCCGGGGGCGTCCGCCAAGTGCGGCTCGATCACCATGACGTCCACGTCGCTGTCCGCCGTCTGCTCGCCGCGGGCGTAGGAACCGAAGAGGATGATGCGGCGGGGATTAGCGGCCTCCCGCAATTCGGCCACGGCCTGCCCGATGGCGTCCGGTTCCGCCGTGACCGGGCCCCGCGCCACCGGTGCGCGCGAGGTCACGGCACCGCCGTTCACGAGCTTTCGGGTGCGCACACCCCTGCTCCGTCAATTGGGCCGCCGGTTGGCCTGCACCATGCGGTACATGCCTTCAATGTTCAGCGGCACAAAGTCTTTGTAGGATCCCCAACTTTCGTACTTGGAGAGATTCACCACCCGCTTTGCATCATCCACCGTTTTACCATCCCGCGCCACACGGACCACTTGGCCGTGCAGGTCCTCCAGGTACTCTCGGAACTTGCGCACGTCAGCGTGGCGGCCCAGCTTGCCGTGACCCGGTGCCAGGATGTCGAAGTCCATTGCCTCCACCTGGTTCAACGAGTCTACCCAGTCGGGCATGTAGGCGTCCGGGAAGTCCCGGAAGGCCACGGTCTCGACCGGAATGAAGTCCACCGCGAACAGGATGCGCTC
>JBGPEV010000560.1:0-2695 GCA_041482995.1 bacterium
AAAGGTGCTGTCCCCGGCACCGGAAAAACAATGGGGGTAAGTGGGAGGTCTGCCCGCGGCACGGGGAATCACCCCTGCGGCGGCCCCAACCCTCGCTTAATCCACATCCGCTGCCGCACCTTGCTGCTTCGGCGCAACTGGTGAAATATCCGGGCTAGCGGATGTTTGCCGCTACGCCGACCGCCGCTTGTGTCCCTTGCCCGCGCGCAGGTCGCTGAGGGTCGCCCCGACGGAGATTTGCTCGGGGTCGGTGTGGATGTCGATCACGGCGGGCTTGCCGCAAGCGAGCGCCTGCTTGAGCGCGGGAGCGAACTCCTCGCTCTTATTCACGGTCAGTCCCTCCGCGCCAAAGGCCCGGGCCAGCGCCGCGAAGTCCGGGTTCTTCAGGTCCGTGCCCACCGTGCGGCCGGGGTAGTCCCGCTCCTGGTGCATGCGGATGGTGCCATAGGTGCCGTTGTTGAACACCAGTTGGATCACATTGATCTGGTGCTGCACGGCGGTGGCGAGCTCCTGCAGGGTCATCATGAACCCGCCGTCGCCGCAGGTGCCGATCACCACCCGGTTGGGGTGCGCCAGCTTGGCGCCGATGGCACTCGGGATGCCGTAGCCCATGGAGCCGACCGTGGGCCCGAAGAACGAGTCCTCCGCGTCGTAGCGGATGAAGCGGTGAATCCAGGCCGAGAAGTTGCCCGCGTCCACCGTGTAGATCGCGTCCTTGGGCAGGAGCGCCACCAGATCCTTCACCACGCGGTCGGCGGAAGCGTGCCGGCTGGGGCGGTCCAGCGGCGACGAGTTGTCCAGGTACTTCTTGTGCTCCGCCGCGATCCACGGCTTGCGGGCGCTGTCGGTGGACTTGGGCGCGTGCTCGAGCAGGGCCTGCAGGGCGAGGCGCGCGTCGGAGACCACCGCGAGCGCCGGGGAGAAGTTGCGCCCAATCACCCGCGCGTCGATATCCACCTGGGCCAAGGGCTGCCCCGCCGGGAAGAGGCGATAGTCCATGGTGGTCATTTCGGACAGCCGGTCGCCCACGGCCACGACCAGGTCCGCGCTTCGCACCAGATCCTGGGCGGAGGATTTGGCGCCGCCCAGATTGCCCGCGTAATGGGGATGGGAATTGGGAAAGGCGTCCATGCGCCGCCAGGAGGTGATGACCGGCAGCGCGAACTGCTCCGCGCAGCGCACCAGTTCGGCCCGCGCCCGGGAATACTGCACGCCGCCGCCCACCAGCAGCACGGGCTTCCGGGCCGCGACGATGCGCCGGGCCAACTCCGCGATCTGCGCCGGGTCCGGGTGGGGCACGGTGCGCGGGTAGGGGGCGCGGAACACGGGCTCGGTCATTTCCACCAGCATGTCCTCCGGCAGGGACACCACCACCGGACCCGGCCGTCCGCTGCGCGCCATGTGGAATGCGCGCGGCACCACTTCGGCGACCTGACCCGCGCTGCCGATCTCGACCACCCACTTGGCCATGCTCCCGAAGAAGCGCTCGTAGTCCACTTCCTGGAAGGCCTCCCGCCCGCGGTTGGCGCGGGGCACTTGGCCCACGAACAGCACCAGGGGCGTGGAATCCTGGTCCGCGCAATGGACGCCGATGCTGGCGTTGGTGGCGCCCGGCCCGCGCGTGACGAAGCAGACGCCCACGCCCCGCGTGGCCTTGGCGTAGGCCTCGGCCATGAAGCACGCGCCGCCCTCCTGGCGGTTGGTGATCAGGCGGATGTCCTTCGCGTCATAGAAGGCGTCCAGCGCGCCCAGGTAGCTCTCCCCCGGGACGTTGAAGACGTGCTTCACGCCTTCGCGGCGCAGGCATTCCACCAGCGCCTGTCCGCCGGTGATCGGGCGCGGTTGCTCCAGTGCGGTCATGGCGATCTCGAGGAAGTGGGGGCGTGGCCGACGGCAATCCGTTGGGTTCGGGCCCAAGAGGGTCGAATGGAACTGCAAACTGCCTCAACACAAACGACACATAGGACACATAGGAACAACAAGAACTGCGAATTCTTTCCGCCGACTCATCGAGCGATTTGAACCAATAGCGCGTACTGGTGCGCTACTTGACCTTTCTCAGAATTGCTACGAGATGGAGCGGGGTTCTCTTCGTGTCTTTTGTGTACCCTCTGGTTCAGAAGGTTTGTTCGGCGCTCTAAATAGTACAACCCCGGGGGATGAGCAACCGGCTCTACCCCTCCGCCCGCGGCGGCCCCGCGATGCCCAGCAGTTCGGGCAACCGCGTCAGGTCCGGCAGTTCGGCGTAGGGCTGGCAGGCCGGGTCGCCCGGCTCGCCGCGCCGGTTGATCCACACCTTGTGCAGGCCCAGGCGGGTGGCGGGCGCGATGTCCGTCCACCATCCGGCGGCCACGTGGACAAAGTCGCCGGGCGCGCAACCCATCTTCCGCATGGCCAGGCGGAAGATCGCCTCCGCCGGTTTGTAGGCGCGGGCCTCCTGGGCGGTGACCACCGTATCGAAGGGGACGCCGATCTGGCGCAGACTGCCCGGCAGCAGATCGTCGTCGGAATTGGAGATCATCGCCAATGGAATGGCCGTGCGAATGCGGCGCAGCGCGTCATGCACGTCCGGGTGGGCCGGGAAGCGCGGGATCGCCTCCAGCAGCCGCCGCGCATCGGCGTCGAAGTAGGAGAGCCGGTACTGCGCGAAGGCATGGCGCAAGCTCTCCCTCAGGATCTCCTTGTAGGGCCGGTA
>JBGPEV010000561.1:0-2694 GCA_041482995.1 bacterium
CAGATCGAGGTCGACACTGATCCCAAAGTCGCAGGCAAAGAATCTGGCTATGATCAACGAAGTGTATTCAAGACGTGGGTGGGTCTGGTGGGCTTCCGAACGATGCCGATCAAACATGTGCATGTCAGCTTCGACTGGGTCGCTCTGTCGACCCCCGTGGAGCGGCGGACGACCTTGACCGACCCCAACGACGTCCGCTTTGTCCGCCGGCTGGATCCCTTTCCACAGCGGTGGTTCGCATCGTTGACCTTTGATTGGTACTAGCGACGGCCTCGCACGCAAGATCAAGAACAACGAACGGGTCTTGCAGAGGCGCTTGAGGAATTGATCTTGGATTTTCGAAGGCGACCCGCCCTCAAGGAGGCACGATGGAATTTCCCGCATTGCTCAAGGCATTCTCCGCCGCGGTGGAGGCGGGGGACGGCACCAAGTTGTCGTCCTTGTTCACCGAGCAGGGGGTATACCACGACACGTTCTACGGCGAGTTCAAGGGCCGCCCCGCCATCAAGGAAATGCTGGAGGGGCGCTTCTACCGGGATGCCCACAAATTCCTCTGGGACTTTCTGGAACCCGTGAGCGACGGGAAGACCGGCTACGCGTCCTGGGCGTTCAGCTATACGTCCAAGATGCCTCAGAACGCGGGCAAGCGCGTGGCCTTCGAGGGTATGAGCCAATTTGCGCTGCAGAATGGCCTGATCTCCCACTACGGAGAGATGTTCCAGGGCGGGGTCGCCTTCGTGCAACTGGGCGTGGAGCCCGCGCGCATGGAGAAGGTGTTCAAGCGCTGGACCGAGGCCCAACTCGCCTCGAAGCACCTGGCGCGGCACGTGAAGGGGTAGCGGGCGGCGGGAAGGGCGCTCAATCCTCCTGCGCCAACATTCGCACGCGAAAGCGAGTTTCCTCTACGATGACGATTGCGCCACGTTGAAGCGCGTCTTCTTCCTCCGCCAAGACCACTCCAAGCCGCCGAACGATCAGACCGGGCGTCGGGTATTCGAGCCGAAACAGCACGATACTGACCACTTCGCCTCGGTTGGCCAAAGCGAGCGCACCGAAGTCGGTATCGAATGTGACAATGCTCCGTTGCTCTGCCCGGGCTAGGGCCAAAATCGCGGGATCGCTCAGCCGATGAAGCTTCTCCTCGGCGAGCGATTTCGCGTCGTGCCCTTGGGCCCGTAACCAGAGTATGACCGCCTTCGGCACGCCCATGTCCGCAACGAATCGCATTGGGCTGGGCTATCCCACGTGGATACGCTCACGGGTGAGCCACGCAGCGTACTGAAGCGCCTGTTCGATGTCCTCCGGCTCCAGGAAGTCGTACTCCTTCAGGACTTCCTGGGCCGACAAGCCTGCGGCGAGCTGGCCGACAATCACGGACACAGGAATCCGTATCCCGCGAATACACGCCATTCCGCCCATCATGTTCGGATCGAACGTGATCCGGTTGAAAAGGGGATCGGTCGTCATCCTGGTTCTCCGCAGTGTGGATTCCAGTACCGCCCACAGTGCCAAGCGCTGCCGCAAGTATACCTCAATCCATGGCTTTCGGGATTCAGGCGTTGGCCAAAAACACATGCACGTCCATCACATTGTTGCGCGTGGGCGGCACCTGGATCAGGTTTCCGGAGCGCTCCAGCAGGTGGTAGCTGTCATTGTCCGCGAGCAGCGCTTCGTAGGGAATTTCCCTGGCGCGGACGCGCTCCCAACTCTCCCGGTCCACCACACCCCCCGCCGCGTCGGTCGGTCCGTCGTTCCCGTCGGAGCCCGCGGCGAGAAACACCGTGTCGTCCTCCAGCCGGGGCAGCATCAGCGCCGCCAGTTCCTGGCAGCGGCCTCCCAGACCCGTGCCGCGCACCACCACGGTGGTCTCCCCCCCGGAGACCAGGCAGAGCGGCCGCCCCGCCCCGCCGGCTTCGGCGCGAAAGGCCCGCCAGCGCTCCAGCAATCCGGGCAGTGCGTCGGTGTTCAGCCCCGTGGTGGGCGCATCGATGACGCGGGTGTGAAAGCCCGCCGCCTCGGTCGCCTCGGCAACGGCGCGCAGCAGGTGGCGGTTGGTGCCGATCAGCCCGTTCACCGGAGGCAGGGGCGGACGCTTGGGGCTCTGCCGCCCGCTCTTCAGCGCGCGCCGGATGGCGGCCGGCGTCTGGGCCCACAGCCGCTTCTCCCGCAGCAAGGCGATCACGCTGGAAAATCGCACGGGCTCCGGCACCGTGAGCCCCGAGCCGATGCTGCCCAGGTCGTCACCGGGCACGTCCGACAAGCACAACCCCACGACGCGCGCAGGGTGGGCCAGCACGGCCAGCCCCCCGCCCTTCAGGCGGGAGATGGACTTGCGCACGCGGTTGATCTCGTGAATGTCCAAGTCGGTGCGCAGCATCGAGCGCACCAGTTCCTGCATTTCCGCCAGCGTCACGCCGTCGATGGGAGCCGGCAGCAGGGCCGATGCCCCGCCGGACATGAGCACCAGCAGCAGGTCGCCTTGGCACAGGTCGCGCACCATGGCTTCCACGCGGTCGGCCGCGCGCACGCCCGCTTCGTCCGGCACGGGGTGGCCCGTCTCGAGCACCGGGAAGGGCAGGCCCTCCAGCGCGAACCCGCGCTTGGTGACGACGATGCCCTGCCGGATGCGCGCCCCCAGCAGCCGCTGTGCTTCCGCGGCCATGGGGGCGGCTGCCTTGCCCACGGCCACCAGGG
>JBGPEV010000562.1:0-2691 GCA_041482995.1 bacterium
CGTCCTGCTTCTGCTTCTTCACTGCCTGGGTCAATTCGTTGGGATCGTCGATATCGACGGTGCCGCGGGCGTCGGCATAGCTCAGCACCAGCGTGGCTTTGCCCGTGGACACCACTTGGCGCAACTTCTCCATGGCGTTGGGCAGGGTCCCATACAGGAACACGCCCATATCCGGATAGCGCCGCCGCAATTCAGGAATATAGTCCAGGAACGGGCTGAGTTGCTCGAAATCGCCCTGCAACTCGATCACGAGGGCGACGATGGGCTCGTCCGTATGAACAATGTCGGCGAAGAGCCGCTCGGCACGGAGGGTGGACGATCCCTCCTGGGTCTGGATCATGATGCGGCGCACGATGGTGCGCAGATCGTCAGGGATGTGGTGGACGGTTTGCACCGGGTCCGGATTCACCACCACCACCCGGCCGGCCTTGGATTTGTCCACGGCGGGCACGATCCCCGCCCGCAGCTTGCGCAGAACGTCCTGCAGGACCGCTTCGCGGTCCTTGTCGGCCAATGGGATCAGGGAGTAGTCGATTTCCAGCATGATCCGCTACGGTGTGGGGTGCCGCGCAAGCGTGGTGCAGTGGCGACTGGCCGGCGTTTCCAGCGCTCCGCGCTGCCTCACGGGCGCTGGCCGTTGGCGCAGATCGGTGGCTGACTCGGCGCCATCGTACCCATTTCCTCCAGCAAGGGGAATTGTTACGGCACGCTGCGCTGTTCACCGGCTGGAGCGCCGACTCGCGCCGCGGGGGGCCTGGCCTGGCCGGGCCGCTCATCAAGTTGACTCCATACCGCCCATTGCCGCGGTAGGGCGGGCCGGAGCTTGTCCTGCGCCTGCCGAAAGGTGCCCGCCCGCGCGGCTCCGCAACAGGCACGGATGCTGTCCTACCCTTCATCGGCGTTGGAAGCCGGCTTTGTGGGCGGCCTGCCGCCCTGGCGTCCCGCGATTGACAGGGTGCGGCAAACCTGGGTGTATGAACGGCACGCCTCTCAGCCGCCGCGCGCCCTCTGGTGCCCCCCGATGATCTTTGCCGTGAAGCTCGTGATGACCCTCGCGACGCTGTGCTACGCCATCGGCTACGCTGCCCGCCGGCGGGATAACGGGTTGCATCGCCGGATCATGTTCGCCGGATTCCTCCTCACGCTCAGCATCGCCGTGATCCTGGTGGCTGGTGTCCACGGGTTTGGCGCCACCTATCGGCCCGCCTATTGGCTGGTACGCGCCGCCGGCGGGCCGGAGCGGGCCGGCGGGGTGCTGATCGTCCACCGCGTCATCGCCAGCACAACGCTGGCCGCCCTCGCTGCCCAGGTGATATCCGGCCTGCGGCGCGATCCCCTGCACGGGCGGCTTTATCCGTACACCATCGGGTTGTGGCTGATCAGCTACGTTTCCGGCATGTTCATCTTCGCTTGAACAGGACGGAACGCCGCCCAAGAGGAAGGGCTCCGGTTCGCGGCCGGGGGCTTTGTGCTTTGCAGGAACTTGGGCTAGCCTTTCAGCATGATTTCGAGCGCAAGCCTGCCGTGCGCGCCGTCTGGCGGCGAGTGCGCGGGGCGCTCGCGATGGGCCTGACGGCCTGGGCCGGTGCGCCGCAGGCCCCGCACGTTCCCCAATCTTCCTGACGACTTGACCGCGCAGAACTTCCCAAAAGAACGGATCGCCATGCGAGATTTCCAGTTTCCCGGACGCTCCGTCGTCATGAGCACCAACGGCATGGTCGCGACGAGCCAGCCCATGGCGGTGCAGGTGGGTCTGGACGTGCTGAAGTCCGGCGGCAACGCCCTCGATGCCGCGATCGCCACTTCGGCCACGCTGTGCGTGACGGAGCCGCAATCGACCGGGCTCGGCGGCGACTGCTTCCTCCTCATTCACGAGGCGAAGACGGGCAAACTGCACGGCCTCAACGGCAGCGGGCGCGCCCCGGCGAAGGCGACGGTGCAGGAATACCACCAGCGTGGGGAAAAGAAGATCCCGGAGCGCGGCATCCTCTCCGTGACGGTGCCGGGCGCCATCGATGCCTGGCAGACCGCCCTGGAACGCTTCGGCACGCGCGGCCTGGACGAACTGCTCCAGCCCGCCATCGCCTATGCCGAGGACGGTTACGCGGTCACACCGGTGGTCTCGCACTTCTGGAAACGCGGAGCGGCTCTGCTGGCTTCCTATCCGGACAGCAAGCGCACGATGCTCGTGGACGGCAAGGCCCCCGCCGCCGGCAGCCGCCACCGCCAACCGGACTTGGCCAAGTCCATGCGGCTGATCGCCCAGGAGGGCCGCGACGCGTTCTATCAGGGCCAGATCGCCCGGGACATCGTGGACTTCAGCCACCGGGAAGGCGGGCTGCTGGAACTGGAGGACTTTGCCAACACCCGCGGCGATTGGGTGGAACCCATCTCCACCGACTATCGCGGCATCCGCCTGTTCGAGATTCCACCCAACGGGCAGGGCATCACCGCGCTGATGACGCTGAACATCCTGGAGAACACCCGGCTTGGCGAGTTGGAGCACCTCAGCCCGGACTATTTGCACACCTACGTGGAGGCCTACAAGTTGGCCATGGCTGAGCGGGACCGGTATGTCTCCGATCCGCAGTTCAATCAAATTCCCGTGGAGTTGCTGCTCTCGAAGGATTTTGCCAAGCGCCAGTTTGGCCGCATTGACGGCGCGCGGGCGCAACTTCATCCGGTGCCATC
>JBGPEV010000563.1:0-2683 GCA_041482995.1 bacterium
GTGCTTCTTCGCGGTGGGGGATACCGGCACGGGCGACGCCAATCAGGCCGCCGTGGCGGCGGGCATTGAGGCCAAGTGTGCGGTGGACGGCTGCGCCTTCGGCCTGCTCTTGGGCGATCTGATCTACGAAACCGGCGCCTCGTCCCCAACGGATCCGCAATTCCAGACCAAGTTCGCACAACCCTTCGCGTCGGTGGCCGGGCCCTTTCACGCCGTGCTGGGGAATCACGACTACAACGGCACCGGCAACGGACAGAACTGGGGGCAGGAGGCCAACTACGCCGGTTACGCGGCTTCCCAGGCCAAGTTCTCCCTGCCCGGCGGCACCGTGGCGTACCGGCTGGAAGCGGCACCCGTGCTGCTGCTGGGGTTGGACACCCAGCAGATTCTCTACGACCCCGCCGGTGCCGCGGCGTCACAGGCCGCGTTGGTCGGGGCGGCGCTCGCGGAATCGCCGCAGCCGTGGCGCATCGCCTTCGGCCATCACCCCTACCTTTCCAACGGACCGCACGGCAATGCGGGCGCCTTTGACTCGGGCACGGCGTTTCCCGAAAATGGGCAGCGCGTGAAGGACTTCATCGAGGGCAATCTGTGCGGACAGATCAACGTGTATTTCTCGGGGCACGATCACAGCCGCCAAGTATTCGACGCGCCGCCAGCGTGCCAGGGCACCGTGTTCGTCGTGTCCGGCGCGGGCGCCAAGCTGACCCAGTTCCCCAAGAGCAACACCCCGGCACCGCTCTTTGAGCAGAGCAGCCGCGGATTCGCCTATGTGCGCGCGACCCCCACGCGCCTGGAGATCGAGATGCTGGACCAGGGCGGCAGCCCGGAGTTCAGCCTGATCCTGCCGTGACGTACCGGCTGCCGGTCAGCCGCCCGGGGCGTCCGCGTTCAGGAACGCCTCCATGTGCTTGAGATCGTGCGTGCGGTCCTCAAGCAAATACTCCAACACGTTGTGGATGGAGAGGATGCCCAGCACCGTCTTGCCGTCTTCGCAGATCGGGAGATGGCGGATGTGCTTGTCCGTCATCAACTGGAGCACTTCCTCGTCCTTCATCACCGCGGGGATCGTGATGACGGGCGACGTCATGACCTCGCGCACCAGGGTCGTGGCGGGGTCGCGGCGCTGATGCACGACTTTGAGCATTACGTCGCGTTCCGTGAAAATTCCGATCAAGATGCCCGCTTCCACGACCGCCACCGCGCCGATTTTGGCGGGCAGCGATGCGGCGACCGCATCCAGGACGGTGGCGTTGGGAGCCACGATAATGGCAGGGACGTGCGCAATGGAAAGACAGTTCATGCGTCTCCTTTGAGGCGGGAGGTGGGACGGCATGCACTGATTTGGGATGGCCTTTCCACCCTATTCCGGCTGGGTGCCAGGGTCAACGTCGCCGGGGCCCCGGGCACCTGCATTCTCGAAAAACCGCCCACCGTTGCCGGGTGGGATGGGCCGGACCCTGCCCTGAGCCCGCCGCCACCCACTCCTTCTGAAGTCTTCTCGAGCATGCGGTTGTCCTGCAGCGTCACCCAGGGCACCCTGCCTCGCGGTGGCCAAGCCGATGGCGCAACCGGGCTTGGGTCGGCTAGAAGAACCAGTTGATGGCCAGGAGCGCCTCCCGGTAGTCCCCGTCGCCCCTCCAATCCAAACGTGCCTCCCAGTCCTGAGCCAGGGTGACGCGCTGCTGGAATGCCCAACGGGTGACGGTCGCGGCATCACCCGTGGTGTAAGCCGTCCGGCTGGCCGTGAGGGCGGCCCGCCAGCGGCCGGTCACGTCCGCCAGCAGGCCCGCGGAGAGCCCGAATCCGGCGCGATGGCCGGACTCGAAGGCACGGTCGAACTCCGCCGATCCGTCCAGGAAGGCGAACCACACCTGCCTCGCCGCCCAGCGGGTCTCCGTCGCCAAGCCAATGCCGGTCTCCAGGAAGAACGGCACGCAATAGCCGCAGCCCAGGTCGCGGTCGCGCTGCCAGCCCAGCGCCACCTTCCATGAAGGTTGGTGTAGCAGCGGGGTGGTCGTGAACAGCGAGACGATGTCGGCGATAGCGAAGCGCTCCAGGCGCAACCGGCGCTCGGGGAACTCCACGCGCGCCCGCAGGTCGCCCAGCTTGATCTGGGAGTGGGGCGCATAGCCATCCTCGCGGGACAGTAGATCGTGGAAAGAGGGGTAGCCGGACAGTTCCAGGAAGCCGGCGTTCTCCGTGTTGCCCCCCAGCGCCGCGCCGATTCGCGAGGAGGCGTGACCCGCTTCCGGCCGGCCCGACTGGGGCGGGAAGGCGTCGGGATCGTAGGGGCTGCCCAGCGCGCTGCGGGCCAGCAACAATGCCCGCAGGGCGCCACGCTCCTGCGCGGGCGGATGGGGATCGTCGGCGATACGGTACTGATGGTAGTCGATGGCGGTGTCGAGCAGCAGCGCCCGGCGCTCCGGCGGATGGCCCAGCAGCGCGGGGCTGTCCGGGGCCAGGCGGCCGTCCGTCAGCGCGACCACGTCCCGCCGTTCGTCAGGCGTTTCTGCCCCGAGCTTCTGGTTCATGCGGCTGCCGCGGGACGGGCGGTAGGTGACCTGGGCCACCAGCCCCGGCTGCTCGGTCACCACCCGCACGGTGTCCGTGGGCAGCGTCCAGACGGGAAAACGCTCCAGCAGGTGCAGATCGGGATTGGCCACCTCGAGCAGCGAGAGCA
>JBGPEV010000564.1:0-2680 GCA_041482995.1 bacterium
CCGCGCCCAGGCGAACTGACCCATTACCCATTTTCCCGATCGGTGGCAGGCACATCGCAATTGTGAATACTATGATTCGATTACTGATTGGTGATCTTGGAAAGCCCTGCGATACGGGCTGGCGCCGCTACCCCCGCACCAGGAAATCGATGCCGGCCACGAACAGGGTCACCTCGATAATCACGGTGAACACCCAATCGGGGAGGCGGTCCATCAGCCACTTGCCGAGCACCGGCCCCAAGAACATGAAGGGGACGAGGATGAAGCCGTAAAGCAGGACGGTCGGCGTGAGGAAATTGGCGGAGCCGAACACCACGAGCTTGGTGCTCTGCATGAACACCGTGGCCAGCGCATCCGTGCCGATGTAGGAGCCTTTGATCAGTCCGTAGGAGAGAAAGAACGGCGCCATGAGCGGGCCGATGCTGGAGAGCAGCCCATTGAGGAAACCGAAGCCGAGCCCGACGGGCAGGAACCACACCGGGGAGCGCTTCTTGGGCGGCGCCGGACGCAGCCGGCGCCAGACCACCACGCCGATCAGGAAGGCGCCCAGCAGGCGCGTCAGCAGGCCCGGCTCGGCTTTGGTGAAGATCCACGTGCCCAAGACAGTGAGCGGGATGGCGCCCAGGGAGAACCAAAGCACGACGCGCCGGTCGATCTCCCGCCAATGCACGCCCACGCGGCTCACATTGCTGGCCAGGTTGGCCAGGGTGACCATCGGGATGGCCGTCTGGATGCCGAAATAGCTCACCAGCACGGGGAGCAGCACCGCCGACCCGCCGGTGCCCGCCACGGAGCCCAAAATCGCGGATATCAGGGCCGTGCCTGTGATAAGAACCAGGTCGAGCCAGTGCAGATCGAGGGACATGCTGGGCATCCACGGCGCGCGGTTTGGTCAGTGTGAGCGTGACGCACCCCGGCTAAATCACCATCCCCGCGCGGTGTCAACTGAGGGAAACGCCGCGGAACCCCTTCGCGCCTTCGGCTCAGATTAGTGGACTTATGATCACGCTCTACGCCGCGCAGCACGGGTCCATCGAGCCGGTGCCCTACCAATCCAGCGATCCGCTGCCGCCCGGAACGGTCTGGATCGACCTGGACGAGCCGACCCTGGAGGAGGAGCACGAGCTGGAGGCCCAGTTCGGGATCGACATCCCCACCCGCGAGGAAATGCGCCAGTTGGAGGTGTCCCACCGCTTCTATGAGCTGGAGGGCACGGTCTTCATGACCCTGCGGGTGGTGTGGCGGGGCGATTCCGCGGACCCGATGAACGCGGACTTCACCTGCGTCGTGCGGCCCGAGTGTCTGATCACCGTGCGCTATTCCGACCCCAAGCCCGTGGCGACCTTTGCCGAGCGCGCCCGCCGCGGGCTGGCCCCGGAGCACCGGGGAGACGTGGCATTCGTCGAACTGCTGGACACCTTCGTGGAGCGGGCGGCCGACCTGCTGGAGCGCATCGGCGAGGGGCTGGACGACCTGACCCACGAGGTGTTCCGCGCCAGTCCCACGCCGGCCGGCCTCCCGCCCCAACCCGAACCGCGCCGGCGCTGGCTGCGGCGGCGGAGTCCCAAATCGGACAGCGACCTGCAGGACGTGATCCGGCGCATCGGGCAATACAGCGACCTTGCCTCCAAGCTGCGGGAGAGTCTGCACAGCTTCTCCCGCGCCATACCCTACCTGGAGCAGGCGGCGCGGCCCTGGCTGCATCCGGCGCTGCCGCCCCGCTTGCGGGCCATTCAGCACGACGTGGCCGCGCTGAACGAGCAGGACTCGTTTCTGGCCTACAAGATCGACTTCCTGCTCAACGCCACCCTGGGCCTGATCAACATCGAGCAGAACACGATCATCAAGATCTTCTCGGTGGTCGCGGTGCTCCTGATGCCGCCCACCCTGGTGGCCAGCATCTACGGCATGAACTTCAAGCACATGCCGGAGTTGGAGTGGGTGCTGGGCTACCCCTGGGCGCTGGTGGTCATGCTCGCCGCCGGGGTGCTCCCCTACGCGTACTTCAAGTACAAGCGCTGGTTCTGAGCCGCCCGGCCCTGCAGGTCCGCAACCGGAACCCGGCTTCTCCATTCCGGTCAGATGGATAGGTCGTTTGGGTTCGTTCCGTAAGAGAGGGTCGGGTTCGATAGAGTGTCGCTATTGATGGCACCGGACAAGACGGCGAACGGCAACTGCTTTCTCACCACCCTTCGCGGAGTTTACCCTCGAGCGAAGCGAAGGGCTCGAGGGCAGGCTCCGGACACGAAGGACACAGAGGAACTGCAAGGGGAACCACGGAAGAAGACGAAGGAACACAAAGAACAGCGAATTGTTCACGCCGACTAATCGAGCGATTTGACCCAATAGGGCGTTCTGGTGCGCTACTTCACCGTTCTCGGAACTGTCGCCACAAGGAAGACAATTCTCTTCGTGTCGTTCGTGTGCTTTCGGATTCGGAAGTTTTGTTAGACGCTTGCACCGTTGAAAACCCATTCCGTCACGCCTTCGGCGTGCCACCTTTCCCTGCAAGCAGGGAAAGGAACACAACGCCCCCGTGCCAGAATCCTCTCCCTGCTTGCAGGGAGAGGTGGCGCCCGCGCTGTTGGCGCGCCCCAAGGCGCTGGCCGGAGTGGGTTCCCGCTGGGCGTTCTGCGCCGGCCCCACATGGGTTTTCAACAGAGCATTAGACGCTCTAAAG
>JBGPEV010000565.1:0-2674 GCA_041482995.1 bacterium
CGCGGCGGTCCAGCCGCCCACGATTCCGGGTTCCACGGCCCGTGACAGCCACCAAGCGCCGGGCAGCAGGATCAGCCCGGAACTCGCCGCCATGATGAGCGTGGGCAGCCGGGTATCCCCCGCACCGCCCAGGGTCAGGCGTAACACGATCCCGGCGCCATCGCACACCTGATAGACCGCCATCACCTTGAAGGCCAGCGCCGCCAGACGCACGACTTCCCCATCGCTGCTGTAAAGGCCGGCGATCCCGGCGCCGAAGCTCCAGAGCGGCAACCCCAGCAGCCCCCTGTAGCCGATCCCGATCGCCAGGATGCGCCACGTGGTTTGCGCCGCGAGCGCGGGCCGGCCCGCCCCCAGGAAGCGCCCCATGTAGCTGGACCCCGCGATGCCCAGCGCGAATCCGGGCAGGAACAGGATCTGGGTCGTGACGATCGCGATGTTGTTGGCCGCCAGCGTGGCCTCGCCCAGCCGCCCCACGATGGCGAAGAAGCCCAGGTACGCCAGCACCTCCACGGCGTCGCCCAGCCCCTGGGGAATGCCCACCGCCAGAACCTTGCCCAGCAACGAGGGCTGCAGGCGGCCCAGCAGGCGCAGGCGGAACTTCGGGCGCAGCGGGCCCGCGTGGGTGATGCCCAGGATCGCCGCGGCGGCGACGGTTTCCGCCAGCACCGACGCCCAGGCGGCGCCCGGCAGTCCCAACGCCGGCAGGCCCCCGTGGCCGAAGATCAGCAGGTAGTTGAAGGCGCACTTCAGCGCCAGTTCACCCCAAGCGATCGCCATGGGCAGCACCGAATTGCCGATCGCCTGATAGAGCGCGCTGTAGAGCACCACCGTGAGAAGGAGCGGGACGCCCCACAGCCGCGCGGCGAGGTACGTCCACCCCAAGCGTTCCACCTCGGGAGAGAGGCGGCTCAGCGCCGCCACGGCGGGATAGATCAGCACCACGCTCCAGAGCAGCGGCGCCGCGGCCAGGGCGATCCACTGGTATTGGCCCAGCAGCGGCCCGATCCGCTCCGGCTGGCGCTCGCCGAAGGCGCGGCCCACGAAGGCGATGGAATTGCGCAGGATCCCGATGAACAGCATCATGCCCGCGAAGAACAGCGTGGCGGCGATCCCCACTGCCGCCACCGGCGCCGTGCCCAGCCGGGCGACGAAGGCCGTGTCGATCACCGAATGCAGGGCCACCGTCAGCAGCCCCAGCACCAGCGGTCCGGTGAAGCGCAGAATTTCCCGCGCACCGGGCGCCCGGGCCATTGCGCCCTCCGGACCGGTGGGGTGCGGTTCCTGGGGTGCCTGGATTGAGGTTGCGGCGTCCATACGGTTTGGGGTAACCCATGCCTGAACACGACAGGCCGTCAGCCAGTTGAGAACGGTTCGCGGGCACTGCCCGTGGCCGCATGTCTAAACTTGCAACGCTAGCAGATGCCGTGCCGCCCTGCCACGGCGGCGGCGGGCGGCAACGCGGTGCGCAGCCAGTGTGGCGGAAATTGTCCACGGCCGCCCAGCCCCGGGAGAACATTTGAGCGCGAAGACTGCCCAGCACGGTTCCCCGCGGGTGATCGGCTTGACCGGCGGTATCGCGGCCGGCAAGAGCAGCGTCACCGGGCACCTGGCCGCCAAGGGTGCCCACATCATCGATGCGGACCGTGTGGGTCATGAAGTGATCGCTCCGGGCGGCGACGCCTACCGGGAAGTGGTTGAGGCGTTTGGCCCGGACATCGTCTCGGCGGACCGCGCGATTGACCGGCGCAAGCTGGGCGCGATCGTGTTCGCCAGCAAGGACAAGCTCCAGACGCTCAACCGCATCTCGCACCCGCGCATGGCGGCCCGGATGGCCCAGGAGATCGTGGCCATTCGCTCGCGCCCGCCTGCCCAGCGCCCGCCCCTGATCGTGCTGGAGGCCGCCATCCTGCTGGAGGCCGGGTGGAACACGCTCTGCGACCAGGTGTGGGCCGTGGAAGCCCCGACGGAACTCTCGATCTCCCGGCTGATGGCCCGCAACAATCTGGGTCTGGAGGCCGCCCAAAACCGCATGAGCGCGCAGATCACCAACGAGGAGCGCGCGGCGCGGGCCACCAAGGTGATCCGCAATTCGGGCAGCATGGACTTCCTGCTCGCCCAGGTGGACCTGCTGTGGCAGGACGCCGTCAGCGCGGATTGAACTCACAGGCCGGGCAAGTGCAAAGTCGCAGTGAGTGCCGAATCGGCCCTGCGTTCCGCCTCCGGCGGGCCGGAGCCTGTCCTGAGCCTGCCGAATAGGTGCCCGTCGCGGTCGACCGCGACGGGCACGGAGGCCCGTCCTACCCGGCAAGTGAGACCTATGCACAAGTCCCAGCGGCCGTTCGTCCGGGCCCTCACCCTCCCCTGCGGGGCACCCTCGCCCGCGGAGCGGGAGAGGGTGGCTTTGCCGCAGGCAAAGACGGGTGAGGGCCGGATCGGAGGCTGAGGGGATATACGCAGAGGTCTCGCAAGTGCTGGCGGTCTTTCCGAGAATGCGGTTGCCCTGAACGCCCCAGCCGGGCGCGTTGCCCCCCGCCGCGGCCGTGTGCCATGCTGGTATCTCCGCCGGGCACCCGCCGCCGCGGCGAGACTTCCCGGTCACCCTGCCATCCCCTCGGCCCGTCCCTCGATGATTCACCTGCCCGCCTATCTGGACGCCATCAAGCCGTTCCAG
>JBGPEV010000566.1:0-2669 GCA_041482995.1 bacterium
CGGCGACCACATCCGCGTGATCCTGCTCGACGTTGTGAACGACCCCAAGGAACCGTCCCAACTCGTCATCTCCCGCACGCACCCGAACCTGCTGATGAAACTGTTCGAGATGGAGGTGCCGGAGATCTACGACGGGATCGTGGAGATCGTGAACGCCGCCCGCGAGCCGGGACGCCGCGCCAAGATCGCCGTGCGCTCCAACGACAGCGACGTGGACCCCGTCGGCGCCTGCGTGGGCATGCGCGGCTCCCGCGTGCAGTCCATCATCAGCGAGTTGCGCGGGGAGAAGATCGACATCATCCACTTCGCCGAGGACATCCCCACCTACGTGGCCAACGCCCTGGCTCCGGCGGAGCTGACGCGCATCAAGATCGACGACACCACCAAGACCATCGACGTGGAGGTGGAGCCCGACCAACTCTCCCTGGCCATCGGCCGGCAGGGGCAAAACGTGCGCCTGGCCTCCAAGCTGCTGGGCTACAAGATCAACGTCTCCTCCACGCGGGAGCAAGCGCTCTCCCTGGAAGAGCAGATTCGCGAGCGCCTGCTGGCCACTCAGCAGGAATTGGGCGCCACCTCGCTCTCCCTGAGTTCGCTTGCCCAGAGGGCCGCGGGCGAGGGCGCGCCGGGCGATGGGCCGACCCCGGTGGAGGGCGAGCCTCCCCCCGCCGAGGCGGTGGCGGACGCCGCCGTGGGCGAGACGCCCGGGGAGTCAACCGCACCCGCGGCGCCGGAAGCTCCCGGGGCCGAGCCGCCTGCCGCCCAGGACGACTCGGAAGCCAGCGGGGAGACCAAGAACCCGTCGGGATCCGAGTCCACCTGAGGGGAACCGAGGGGTCCGCGCACGGCACCGGGACGTGGTGTCCTGGGGCTCAAGTCAGGACGGACCGTCCGGGAGAGATGGGTGACGCCGTCTGTACAAGTATCCGCCGGAATGATCCGGCGGCGGTCTGGTTAGGGAAGGTTGGTCATGGCGAAGATGAGAGTCTTTGAACTGGCGCGGGAACTGAACATCCCCTCCAAGGACCTGATCAAGCGCATCAAGGTCATGGGGTTCAAGGTGGATGGGAATTTCAATGTCCTGGAAGAGGACCTGATCGCGCAGATCAAGGCCAAAATGTTGGAGCCGGTCACCCGCGTGCAGCAGGACGACGGGTCCGGCGGCGATGGTGAGGCGGAGGAAGCCCCGCGCAAGCGCCGCATCATTTCGGCGCGCCGCTCCGGCGAGGTGCACAAGATTCAGGAGTCCCTGGGGGTTTCCGGCCCGCTGCCGGAAGACCTGCAGACCCGCGCCGAAGTCAAGCCCGAGCCGCCGCTGGCGCCTGGGGAAGTGGCCGAGCCCAAGCCCCGCCTGGTGCGCGGCACCCGGGGGGCGCCTCTGCCCGCAGCGGGGGAGGGGGCCCAAGTCCCCGCCGGCGAGGCAGCGCCGGCGCCCGGCGCGGAAATGCCGGACGAGACCGCCCTGGCCGCGGACGCGGCGGACCTGGGTGCGGAAGCCGGGGGCGCCGCCCGTTTGGCCGGGCGCCCCGCGACGACCCAGGCGGTCGGCGTGATGCTGCCCGTGCGCCAAGCCACCGGCCTGAAGATCCTGAAGAAGGGCGTTCCGCCCACGGCCGCCGAAGAAGCCGCCGCGGCAACAGGCTGGAAAGAGGTGAAGAAGGGCGACCGCAAGCGCGGTGCGTACATTGAGGAAGACGCGCCGGGCCGCTGGGCGAAGCGCCCTGACGGCCGCCGCGGCCCGGAGCCGGGCGGCGACGACGCCAGCCGGGGTCCGCGCCGCCGCAGTCCGGAGAAGCGCGCACGCTTGGCCATGCGGGGCGCCCAGCCGCAGCCGGCGGAAGGCGATCAGAAACACACCTTTGGCCCCCGCAAGCGGGCCATCCGCATCGGTCCGGCCATCACGGTTTCCGAATTGGCCAGCGCCATCGGCGTGAAGGCGGGCGAGATCATCAAGAAGCTGATGAGCCTGGGCGTGATGGCCACCATCAATGCCCCCATCGACGGCACCACGGCGGAACTGGTGGCGGCGGACTTCAACGTGCAGGTTTCGGTCGACACCTCCGATCTGGAAGACATCGTCAAGGAGGAGGTGGCCGAGGCCGGCCAACTGCAGCGCCGCCCGCCCATCGTCACCATCATGGGACACGTCGATCACGGCAAGACCACGCTGCTGGACTACATCCGCAGCACCCACGTGACGGACCGGGAAGCCGGCGGAATCACCCAGCACATCGGCGCCTACTACGTGCGCAGCGCCGCGGGCGATATCGTGTTCCTGGACACGCCCGGCCACGAGGCGTTCACCTCGCTCCGCCAGCGGGGAGCCGACATCACCGACCTGGTGGTGCTGATCGTGGCGGCCGACGACGGCGTGATGCCCCAGACCGTGGAAGCGATCGAGCACGCCCGCGCGGCCAAAGTGCCGATCCTGGTCGCCGTCAACAAGATCGACCGGCCCGGGGCCGATCCGGAGAAGATCAAGCGCCAGTTGATGGAGCACAACCTGGTGCCCGAGGAGTTTGGCGGGGAGACCATCATCGTCCCGGTATCGGCCAAGTCCGGCCAGGGCGTCCCCCAGTTGCTCGAGCTGATTCACCTGCAAGCGGACGTGCTGGATACCAAGGCGACCTTCGATGGTCCGGCACGCGGATTCGTGATCGAATCCAAGA
>JBGPEV010000567.1:0-2665 GCA_041482995.1 bacterium
GCCTCTCCGCGCGGCTGCTGACGGGCGTCCTGCGCGACAAGGGCATCAAGGCCGTCTACACCGACCTGTCCCATACCGTGCCCAACAACGAGAAGGAGGTGGACCCCGCCTTCTTCCGCCGCCTGCAGAACCGGCTCGCCACGCGCTGCCGCCCCAAGGAGGGCGAGGTGCCGGTGGTGACCGGCTTCTTCGGCATGGTGCCGGGCGGGCTGCTCAAGGCGGTGGGGCGCGGCTACACGGACTTCACCGCCGCGCTCATTGCCGCCGGCCTGGGGCGGGAAGCCGCCGAGGAGATGCAGGTGTGGAAGGAGGTGGACGGCATCTTCACCGCCGATCCGCGCAAGGTAACCACCGCCAAGGTGCTCGCGCGCATCTCGCCGATGGAGGCTTCGGAGTTGACCTACTTCGGCTCGGAGGTGCTGCACCCGTTCACCATGGAGCGCGTGGTATCCGCCAACGTGCCGATCCGCATCAAGAACACGCTTCACCCCGACGCGCCCGGCACCGTCATCACCGCCCACGGCGAGGAACGCCCGGCCCAAGTGACGGCCGTGACCGTGAAGCGCGGCATCACCGTGGTCACGATCCACTCCAACCGCATGTTCAACGCCTATGGCTTCCTGGCCGGCGTGTTCAATGCGCTGGAGCGCCACGGCGTGGTGGTGGACCTGGTCTCCACCAGCGAGGTGTCCATCTCCTGCACCGTGGAGCGGCTGGAGGACGCGGAGCGCGCCAAGACCGATCTGGAAAAGGTGGGCCAAGTCTACCTGACCCCCGGCCGCGCCATCCTGGCCATGGTCGGGGAGGGCATGAAGTACGCCATCGGCACCGCGGGTAAGATGTTCGCCACCCTGGGCGCGGCGGGCGTGAACATCGAGATGATTTCCCAGGGCGCCTCCGAGATCAACATCTCCTGCGTCGTCAAGGAAGACGACGCGGAGAAAGGCCTGCGCGCCATCCACAAAGGCTTCATGGAGGGGGCGTGAGCCGCTGCGCGGCACTCCATCCCCCGGCCCCTTCCTCGCAAGCGAGGAAGGGGAGAACTGCTACCGCGTGCCGCGGCGCGCCGCGGATCGGGATCGCCCCATGACCCGCGCCAAACCCAAAGCCATTGGTCGGACGGGCCTCCGCGCCCGTCAGAGGATCAGTGGGAAGGGCCGGCCTGCCCGTCGCAGCTCCGGTAGGACGGGCGTCCCCGCCCGTCAACGCAGGCTGCCCCCCAGCGCGGCCGCGCGCATCTTCGCCGCCCTGGCGCGCAGCATGCCCGAGCCCAAGAGCGAGTTGGTCCACGCCTCCCCCTTCGAGCTGCTGGTGTCGGTGATCTTGAGCGCCCAGGCCACGGACAAGTCGGTGAATCTGGCGACCGCGCGGCTGTTTCCGGCCGCCAACACGCCGAGCGCCGTCCGCGCGTTGGGCGAGGCGGGGCTGCTGGACTACATCCGCACCATCGGGCTGGCCCCGGGCAAGGCGCGCCATATCGTCGCCACCTGCGGGCTGTTGCTGGAGCGCCACGGCGGCCAGGTGCCCAGCACGCGGGACGCCCTGGAGGCCCTGCCCGGCGTGGGACGCAAGACGGCCAACGTGGTGCTCAACGTGGCCTTTGGCGAGCCGACCATCGCGGTGGATACCCACGTGTTCCGGGTGGGCAACCGCACGGGACTCGCCCCCGGCAAGACGCCCCAGGACGTGGAGGCGGGGCTGCTGCAAGTGACCCCGCGCGAGCACCTGCGCCATGCCCACCACTACCTGATCCTGCACGGCCGTTACACCTGCACGGCCCGCAACCCGAAATGCGCCGAGTGCGTCATCCGCGCCGAGTGCGCCTGGCCTGAAAAGAACAACAGCCCTGCTGAACCACAACGAACACGACGCACACAACGAAAAAAAGTGTAGTTCCGTCGTGTTCGTTGTGCCCGTTGTGGTTCAGCTTTTTGCGGTTGAACGCGAATGCGCAAGATCGTTCTGATTCTGATCGCCGGGCTGACGCTTACCGGGCTGCCCATTGCCTATGGCTGGATCGCCAGCGGCCACGGGGGGTGGGAACAGGGCGCCGTGCTGGCGCACATCTGGGGCGGGGTGTTCTTCCTCGTGGCCTTCCCGCTCTACGCCTGGGATCACATCGGCGGCCACCGCCAGTGGCTGCGGCGCCTGGCGGCCGTCACGGTCTCCGGGCTGAGCCAGCTCACCCTGGGCGCGCTGCTGATCGTCTCGGGGGTGTTGCTGCTGCTCTACGGCGAGCAGGTCTGGCGGGCGCTGCGGGAGTTCCACCACTGGCTCACCTACCCCCTGCTGGCGGCGCTCGCCACCCATTTCCTCAGCCCCAAAGTGTGGCGGTAAGTGAGTCCCGTTCCCTTCCCGGCCACATCGCCAAAATGCGCACTTAATGGATTGTTGCGACATGCTTTAATGAGAAAGATGTCGAATTTCGAGGCTTCCGCACTTAGACGTTTTTCGGACATCGTTAAATTACTGGCATTGCTTGTGATTTGTGCTGTTCTGTAACAGAAATAGGTCGTTTTTGCGACACTGACACAATAGCGACACCGCCAGCCACGACAGTCGCAATTTATGTCAAGCCTATGTTTGAAAATATCAAACGATACCCAATGATCGTGAATTGCTTGCAGGGGAACAAGTCCCCCCGCAAGCAACTATTGGGTTCACA
>JBGPEV010000568.1:0-2662 GCA_041482995.1 bacterium
ATCACCTGCTCGGCGATGGGCTTGTTGTCGCTACCCACCGTCGCTTCCACCAGCGGGGCGTGGACGTAGGCCGTGAAGTTCTGCACCACGCCCTGCGATACCAGCACCAGGGCCAGCACGATGGAAAGCGGGAGGAGGATGTAGACGACGGTGCGGGTGAGGTCCACCCAGAAGTTGCCGATGGCGGTCGTCTGCCTGCGGATCAGGCCCCGGATGAAGGCAACCAAGATCGCCATGCCTGCGGCGGCGGAGACGAAGTTCTGGGTCGTGAGCGCCGCCATCTGGGTCAGGTAGCTCATGGTGGACTCGCCGCCATAGCCCTGCCAGTTGGTGTTGGTGGCGAAGCTCACCGCTGTATTGAATGACGAATCAGGGGAGACGGCGGCCTGGCCTGCGGGATTGAGCGGAAGCCAGAACTGCACACGCTGCAGGACGTAGACCGCCGCCCAGCCCAGCAGGTGGAACCAGAGCATGGCCAAGGCGTAGCCTTTCCAGTCCATCTCCTCGTCGGGCTGCACGCGCGCGAGGCGGTAGATCAGGCGCTCTAGCGGCATCAGGGGGCGGCTCAGCCAAGTGGGGCGGTCCTCATACACCCGGGCCATGTAGTGCCCCAGGGGCAGCGCCAGCAGGATCAGCACCGCGGGGTAGAGGACGACCTGCAGCCACGAATGGGCCGTCATGCGCAACAGGCCATCCCACAAAGAGGGGGACTTCGGGGCACCCGCTGCGCCGACGGCCCAGATCCACGGAAAGGAAAGCGTGTTCATTCGAACCACTCCGGCTTGAACAGGGCGACGACGAGATAGACGGTCAGGCCCAGGGCGATCACCCCGGCCAACGCATAGGTCACGGTCATGGCCGTTACTCCTGCAACGCGTCGAACAGCCACACGAGCAACACCGTGGCGCCGAAGAGCGCCAGGGTCAGCCCGACGAAAATCAGGTCCCACATGGTCATTGCTCTGTATTGGGGGGTTCCCGGCTTGCCATTTGGCCCGGCGCCCGATTGCGGCAGGACACGGGTTCTCAATTCAGTGCTATTGGCGGATTCGAAACATGTGCGGCGTCATGCGGCGGCGCGGAGGGGCCGGTCGTCCCGGTCATCCGTCTCACTCCGCGCGGGTGCCGTGCTGCGATGCTCCGCGCGCACCTCGCCTACGATCCAGCTGACGATCAGCGCCGCCTTGATCGGCAGCGCAAAGATGATTCCCGTGATCGGTCCCATTGCAGCTACCTCCTGAAGCATCCGCTGTCCGCGCGTCAGGACCACCTACCCTGCACGTCCTTCAGCGATCATCCACGATGTTAGGAGGCGGCAGATTAAAACGGTGCTAAAAGGGAATTCGACGCCAGTGCCCCCCCCCGAGGAGGAAGAACCAATACCCTCAGAGACCATTCGAGGAGAGTCCTACGCGGCGGGGCGGAGCGCTGCGCGCGGGCGGTGTCGCGACCGAGCGCTCAGGCAGTACGGGTGTTGGGCGCTAGAAACGGCCCGCCCGCAGTTGGTGGGACGGGCCGGAGCATGCCCTGAGCCTGTCGAATGGGTGCCCGTCAGCGGATGCGCCGCTCCACCCAGGCCAGCACGTCATTGAGGGTCGCCTCCGCGTCCGCTTCCAGCATCACGTCGTGGCCGGATTCCTTGCGGAGCAGGTAGTCGGCGCCATAGTACTCCGCCAGGCGTCCATCCTTGGGCACGGCGGTGCCGTCCCGCTCAGCCGAGACGCAGAGGGACGGGCAGCGGATGTCCCGAGGCTTCACGTCCAGGCCCGGCGCCAGGCTGTACTCGTTCATCACGGAGGGGGACTCGGGCACCAGCCGCGCCAAGGCGCGCCGCACCACGTCATCGGCCGCAGTGTGGAAGTAGCGCTGGCGCGCCACCTCGGGCGTGAGCCAATAGGGCTGATCCGTGGGCAGCGGCGCGGCGCGCAACGGTCCCAGCGCGCCCGGTCCCGCCGCGGCGAGCAGCACTAGGCCCGCCAGCGGGCTGCCGGCCTGGCCGCGCCGCCCCGCCAGACCCTGCGCCACCACGCCGCCCATGCTGTGGCCGATGACGATGGCCGGGCGGCCGATGTGCTCCGCCACGGCCTCCACGTCGTCCACGTAGTCGCTGACCCGCAGCCGCTTGAGGTAGTCCTCCCAATAGATCGTGCGCGAGCCCGGATGGTTGCGGAGAGACAAGGCCCAGGCCTCCCAGCCGAGGCCGGGCAAGGCGGCCATCCACCCCTCCCAGCACCACGCGCCGTGACCCGCCCCGTGCACGAACAGCAGCGGCGGGCGGCCGGAAGGCGCGGCGCCGCCGGGGCGCGCGTGTTCGGCATAGAGGCCGTCGAGATCGAAGGTTTCGCGCATCAGCAACGCTATGGAGTATAGGGGCCGAGAAAACGGCTACCGTCAAAGTGGATGAGATGACTCGGGGCGTCTGCAACCTAGACTTCAGTTTCCCAGGAGATCTCGTCAAGGAACCTGTTTAGCGTGCGTCGATTCGCAAATGCGCTTACGTACACCAATCCAGGCGAAGCGTTCCGAAACAAAGCCGCGAGTTCTTGGTGGCGCTTGGCATCAACTGGCCCGTGAGACGTCACAGCCTCGACAAGGAACAACCAATTTCGCGCTTCATCGTACAGCACAACGTCGGGCATCTTCCCGTGATCATCGACAATGAC
>JBGPEV010000569.1:0-2658 GCA_041482995.1 bacterium
CCTCTCCGTCACCCCGCAAGCGGTGGCGGACCGGCTCACCGTGGGGGGCATGGAGGTGGAGACGGTCGCCGCCATCGGCGCCACCTGGGCGGCGGACAAGCTGTTCGTGGGGCACGTGCGGAAGGTGACAGCCCACCCCGACGCGGACCGGCTCTGCCTGGCCACGGTGGACTATGGGCAGGGCCGCACGCTCACGGTGGTCACCGGCGCGCCCAACCTGCTGCGCTACCGCGCGGAGCCCCTGCCGCCCGCCATGAAGGTGGCGCTGGCCACGGTAGGCGCCGATCTGATCGACGGCCACGCGGACGACGGCCGGCGCCTGAAGCTGAAGGCGGGCAACATCCGCGGCGTGCGGTCGGAGGGCATGGTCTGCTCGGAGAAGGAACTGGGCCTGAGCGAGGAGCACGAGGGCATCCTGCTGCTGCCGGACGACGCGCCCACGGGCACGCCCCTGGTCGCGTACCTGGGCGACCACGTGCTGGAGTTCGACATCAAGGGCAGCTTCGCCCACCTGATGTGCGTGTTCGGCATCGCGCGCGAGGCGGCGGCCTTGCTGGGCCGGCCCCTCAAGCGCGACGTGTGGCAGGCCGGGCGCGCGGGGAACCCCAAGATCGTGCCCAGCCCCTCGTTCCTCAAGCTGGAGATCGCCGACCCCGCGTTCTGTCCCCGCTTTACCGCCGTGCTGGTGGAGGGCATCCGCATGCAACCCGCGCCGTTCTGGATGCGGCAGCGCCTGATTCGCGCCGGCATGCGCCCCATCAACGCCGTGGTGGACGTGACCAACTACGTGATGCTGGAGCTGGGCCAGCCCCTGCACGCGTTCGACTACAGCCGCCTGCGCAAGGAGCCCGGCGCGGCGCTCCCCATCATCCGCGTGCGCCCCGCCAAGCCCGGCGAGCGCATGCGCACCCTGGACGGCGTGGAGCGCGTGTTCGACGAACAGATGGCGCTCGTCACCGATGGCGGCGGCCCCATCTCCCTGGGCGGGGTGATGGGCGGGTCCGAGACCGAGATTTCCGCGGCCACCACGGACGTGCTGCTGGAGGCGGCCGCCTGGGACTTCCTCAAGACCCGCCGCACCAGCCAGGTGTTGAAGCTGCGCAGCGAGGCGGGGGAGCGCTTCGGCAAGCGCCTCAGCCCGGACATCTGCCTGGCGGCGAATCTTCGCGCGGCCTTCCTCATCGCGGAAATTTGCGGCGGCACCGTGCGGCCCGAGTATGGCGACCTCTATCCGCGCCCCTTCGCCCCGGCCGCCGTGACGCTGCCGCTGCGGAAGGTGGAGCGGCTGCTGGGCGTGGCCGTGCCTCGGGCGGAGGTGGTGAAGATCCTCGAGGCGCTGGAATTCAAGGTGGCGGGCCAGGACCCGCTGGTCGTGACCCCGCCCGCGTTCCGCATGGACATCGGGCTGCCGGAGGACCTGGTGGAGGAGATCGGCCGAGTTTACGGCTACGACCGCATGCCCTCCACGCTGATCCGGGACGAATTGCCGCCCCAGCGCCGCAATCGCGCCCTGGAGGGCGAGGAGCGCGTGCGCGACCTGCTGACCGGCTGCGGACTGGACGAGATCATCTCCTATTCCATCGTCGCCCTGGACGACGAGCCCAAGCTGCACCCGGAGCGGGAGGCGGTGAGCCCCGCCGATTACCTGGCCGTGCGCAACCCCCTCGACGCCGGGCGCGCCCACTTGCGGCGGCGGCTGCTCGCGGGCGGGCTGAACACCCTGCGGGCCAATCTGCGCTTCCTCAACCGCGTGGCGATCTTCGAGACCGGCGCCGTGTTCCACCCTTTGCCCGGCCAGGTGTTGCCCCACGAACCCAAGCAGCTCTGCGCGCTGCTCACGGGGCCGCGCACGCCGGAGACCTGGGGGGATGGCGGCGCGCCGCCGGCCTTCGACTTCTTCGACGTCAAGGGCGTGGCCGAGGCCCTGCTCGCCGGGCTGGAGATTCTCGACGTCACTTGGGAGCGGGGCGACGCCCCGGCCTACCACCCCGGGCGCTGCGCCCGCGCGCTGGTGAACGGCGCGCCCCTGGGCATCCTGGGGGAATTGCACCCGCACGTGGTCGCCGCGTTCGACCTGCCCGCCCAGCCCGTCTGCGCGCTGGAGTTCAGCGTGGACGCCCTGTTGGGCAACTGGCGCGAAGACCGGCAGATGGACGGCATCTCCACCCATCCCCCCATCTACGAGGACTTGGCGTTCGTCGTGGACGAGAGCCTGCCCGCCGAGCGCGTGCGCGCCCTGATCCAGCAGACCGGCCGGCCGCTGCTGCGGGCCGTGCGCCTGTTCGACCTGTTCCAGGACCCGAAGCTGGGCCAGGGCAAGAAGAGCCTGGCCTACGCCTGCACCTATCAGGCCGACGACCGCACGCTCACCGATGAGGAAGTCGCCAAGGTGCGCGGCAAGATCGTCAAACGGGTCGAGCAGGAACTGGGGGCGGTGCTCAGGGCGCAGTGACGGCGCAGCTTCGATGGAATATGCGAAAGGTACCGAGTGAAGAAAATGGAACAATATTCAATTGACTCAGCGCTGGAAGGCCGATCGGAACGCCTGCAGGAACCGGGGCAACTGGTCGGGCGGCAGGCGGTTGATGCCGACGGCGGCGGCGCGCCCGCCGCCGGTGGGGAAGGGGCGTGTCGAAGGCTAACGATAAATCTCGTGTC
>JBGPEV010000570.1:0-2658 GCA_041482995.1 bacterium
CAAGGGCATACGCATTCGGCGTGAAACGGGGCTGCAAGCCTGCTTTTCGTTGTGTGCGTTGTGGCCGTCGTGGTTCACGGCAGGTGGCAGTTTTGTTGGAAGGTCCAAATCGGTTACGATTGCCGCGCTCAAACAAACCGCCGCAAGAATTCGCGGCTTCTTTGGACTCTCCAAGCCGTTCTTCCATCCGCGAACAATCCATGGCCACGAAAAAACGCCGCGCCGCCGTCCGGAACGATTCACCGGACCTGTACACGTTGGACGTGTTTCTGATCGATGGACCAATCAAGCCGGCCTTCGCGAAGAAGAATCCCGTCGTGGCCCGAACGATCGAGATTCTAGGTGACGGCACCCTGGAGGACCTGCATCGCGTGATCTTCGAGGCGTTCGGAAGAGACGAAGAACACCTGTTCGAGTTCCAGTTCGGCGGGAAAGGCCCTTACGACCCGAAAGCGCGCCGGTACGGCCGGGCCGAATTCCAGGACGATTCGATGGATGGAGAAACCGCGATGGGGGACGCTCTCGCCACCACCCTCGGTTCGCTCAAGCTGAAGGTTGGCGCGAGTTTCGGTTACTGGTTCGATTTCGGGGACGACTGGCGTCATCAGGTGCGCGTGGAGTCCATCGGGCCGGCGGAACCCGGAGTCCGTTATCCCCGCATCGTCAAGAAGCAAGGCAGGAGCCCGCCCCAGTACCCGTGAGGGCAGGCGGCAACACACGGGAGGCGCGGTGTCGCGTCTGCCAAGCGGCCCATCGTTCGAACGGCACCTCACCCCGCGACGGTGTTGCTGGCCGCTTCGCGGCGATCTTTTTGACACGGCCCTCTCCGCAAACGGCGAGGGCAACGGCAACGGCCTCCCCGCATCTCAGTCACGCTCGACAGCCTCGACCGATGCTGTACCTCGCTACTCTCCCCCCGTTTGCGGGGAGAGTCGTCTCGAAAAGATGCGCGCAGCGCAAAAAAGCACAGCGGCGGTGTGAGGTGCTGTTGGCGGTCAGCCCGAGGAGTTCGGGGGACGGTAGCGGCGAACTGACGTGGAACCACAGATGATCGCCGTCTTGAACGCCCCAACGATTTCCCCCAACGGCTTTCCCCCAACCCGCACGGCTCCGGGATGGTCCGGAGGTGTAGGGGCGCGCTGCCGCACGCTCAACTGCCCGAAACATGCGCATGGCCGTAGTCTCCCTCCGTTTACGGGGGGAGACAGACCCGCCGTAAGGCGGGTCAGAGGGGGGTGCGGCGCAGCGCCGACTCCCAAACTGAGCTAAAGGCATAGGAACTTTCCAAAATCATTTCAGTCGCTTGTTCATTTGTGCTTGACAACCAGCTTACCTATGCTATCCTCACAATCGTGGGAATTGCCTAGACATTCTTCGCACTCCCCACTCCAACACGCCCCCACCGCAATGCAGACCGGACGAAGCCCTTGGCTTCGCCCACCCGGCAATTGAGGAGCGCCATGTCCCACAAGCCGCAACGGCGCAGCCGACCGTCCGTTCGTGTCGCATCGCGGACGGCCGCGCAGGCCACCGCCACGGAACCCGCCAGCCCGCCCGCGCCGGCCCGGCCGCTGATGGCCGACCTGATGGAGGCGTTGTCATTGCGGACGGAAGACGCTGAGCGCGCGGTCACGCGGCACAACCAACAGCAGGCGATCCTGCACAAACTGATCGAGCAGGCGGCCAAGGGCGATGCGCGGTCGGCGCAAATCCTCATCGCGCTCAAGCGCGAAGGCGACGCGGAGCGCACGGAGGCGCCCGAGCCCGGCGAGGTCAGCGCGGAGGACCGGGCCGTACTGGCGGATTTCGCCCGGCAACTGCGGGAAGCGGACGGGGAGCCGGCGCCATGAGCGAAGCGACCCTGCTCCAAACGGCGGTGCTCCAAACGGCAGTGCGCCAAACGGCAGTGCGCCAAACGGCCCTGCGCCAAGCGGCGCCGCGCCAAGCGCCCACTCCCCTGGGCGCCCCGCGTGCGGCAACCCGCACGGCCGACGCGATCTTGCGCCAGAACCTGTCCTGCTTCATCCACCGCACGTTCTTGACGGTGGCGCCCGGCGAGCGGTACGTGCCCAACTGGCACGTGCAGGCGCTGGCCTGGCACCTGAAGCAGGTGGCCGAGGGCAAGATCAAACGCTTGATCGTCACCCTGCCGCCGCGGCACCTCAAGTCCATCTCCGTCTCGGTGGCCTTCCCGGCGTGGCTGCTGGGTCACGACCCCACCCGGCGCATCGTCTGCGTCAGCTATTCCCAGGACCTGGCCGCCAAGCACGCCCTGGATACCCGCGCGGTGCTGAACGCCGGCTGGTACCGGCGGCGCTTCCCCCGCACGGCCTTGGCTCCGGACAAGCAGGCCGTGGGTGAGTTGATGACCACGGCGCGGGGCGGGCGCCTGGCCACGTCCGTCGGCGGCACGCTGACGGGGCGCGGCGGGCAGTTCCTGCTCATCGACGATCCCCACAAGGCCGAGGAGGCGTCCTCGGACGCGGCGCGGCAGGCGGTGATCGACTGGTACCGCACGACGCTGCTCAGCCGGCTGGACGATCCCCAACATGGCGCGATCGTGCTGGTGCAGCAGCGCCTGCACGAGAACGACTTGGCCGGGTATCTGCTGGCCAGTGCTGCCGGAACAGACGGCGGCTGGACGCACCTCAACCTGCC
>JBGPEV010000571.1:0-2655 GCA_041482995.1 bacterium
GGCGTGCTGGCCGAAGGGCTTGATGGGCGGCAGCTTGGGGTCCGTGCCCGGGCCCGGGCAGAGCCAGCCCCACCCGCCCGCGTGGATCAGGTTCAAGTCTTCCGCCTGCCAGTCCTTGTAAGGACCCGTCAGGCCGAAGGGCGTCATGGAGAGCAGCACCAGGCGGGGATTGACGGCGGACAGCCTGCCGGGATCGATTCCCAACCGCGCCATATCCCGCGGTGACAGGTTGTGCAGCAGCACGTGGGCGTTGGCCGCCAGGCCGTCCAACAGGGTGCGTCCCGCGGGCTGGGTCAGATCGGCCGTGGCGCTGCGCTTGCCCGCGTTGAGGAAGGCGAACAGGCCGCTCGCTTCCCCGTCCGTGCGCCCGTCGATGAACGGGCCGCGCCGCCGGGCGGGCTCGCCCTCGGGCGGCTCCACCTTCACCACGGTGGCGCCCAGATCGGCCATCAGCTTGCCCGCCAGCGGGGCGGAGACGCCGCCGCCCAACTCCAGCACCTGGATGCCCGCCAAGCCTTCAGCCATGCTTCCGCCCCTCAAGGAAATTTCGCGTACCGGCGCTGACCCGCCGCCCGCGCCGCCCGCACACTATAGTCGCGCCCACCGGGTTGGCGCAACGGTTCCGCCCGCCGCCAGCGGGACTCCCGCAGCGCTCTTGGTCTTGGGCCGGGTCATGGCTCCCTCACCGCTGCGGAAAAGGATCGGCGCGGAACAGTTCGGGCAGGGACTCCCGGGCGTAGCGCATCCAGTGCGGAAGGCGGCCGTCCACATCGGTGAAGCCGTATTCTTCGGCGAGCGCACCGGTGTTGAAGGAGCCGCCGGACTTTTCGCCGATCCCGGGGTCCGCAGCGAGCGCCGCCACGGCCCGGCCCAGATAGAAGGGCGTCTCCGATTGAGCGAAGTGGGGATCCTGGGCGATGGCCGCCCGCCACGTGGCCTCGGTCACGCCGAACCGGTCGAGCATCGCCTCCGAGCGCAGGAAGCCCGGGGTGACCGCCAGGGCCGTGACCCCGTGGGGCCGCAGTTCCTGCGCCATCGTCCACGCCAAGCGCAACACGGTCACCTTGGCCAGGTCATAGAAGAAGTTCTGCCGGTACCAATAGCCGTCCCCATCGCCGATCTCGACCACGAGCCCCGCCTTGCGCCGCAGCATCAGGGGCACGGCGTGGCGGCTGGTGACGATGTGGGTGTGGACGGCGCGCTGCTGCATGCGCAGCCCCTTGTCCAGGGACTGTTGCCAGAACGGCACGCCCCATTCCGCCAACTCGTCGCCGCCCCAGATGTCGTTGACGAGCACGTCCAGGCGGCCCTGCTCGGCGGCGATGCGCTGCACGAGCCGCTCCACTTGCGCGGGCTCCGTGTGATCGACCTGCACGGCGATGCCCCGGCCGCCCCCGGCCGTGACGCGCTCCGCCGTGTCTTCGATCGCTTCCGGGCGTCCGGCCATGGCGCTCCGGCCGCGCACGCTGCGGCCCGTGCAATAGACCGTGGCGCCGGATTCGCCCAAGCACACGGCGATCGCGCGGCCCGCACCCCGTGTGGCGCCCGCCACCAGCGCCACGCGCCCCTGCAACGGATTTTCCACGTTCCCCTCCCCATTGAAACGGGCCGGTGCCTCTTAGAGCGACTAACCGAACTGCTCAAACACCCTTCGCTGCGCTCGAGGGCTGGCGCCGACCACGAAGACCACAAAGAGAATCTCGCTCCTCGGGGCAGCAGGTCTGAGAAAGTTGAAGTAGCGCATCAGTTTGCTTTGTTGGCTCAAATCGCTCGATCGGTCGGCGTGAAAAATTCGCTGTTCTTTGTGTTCCTTTGTGGTCTTTGTGTCCTTTGTGTTGAGGTAGTTCGCAGTGTTGTTATGCGCTCTTAGACGAGCGCTCGGCCGGTAAAATCGCCGGCGAGCCACGCCCGCCTCTGAGTGCACTACGCCAAGACCACGGGCCAGGCCAGCCGCGGCAGCACGGCCAGGCCGCAGGCGGGCAACGGTGCGGAGCACGCGGGCTCGCTCATGGGGTCCTGGCTGCTTGCGTGCGCGTGTCTCGGAGGCGCCGCCTCGCGACGGGGATAAATGTCCATGACTGTTTATGTATCCGCAAGCCCCGCGTCCGCCGGTGCGGAATTCCCGCGCGGCGGGGCGCTCGCTCGGCTACGGAAAAACCGCCTATCCGCTGATTACGCAGATTGATTTTCGATCGGAACGGCCGAGCGCCAATTTCTTCGCACGTTGCCGGCACAGCGCGGACGGCAAGTCCATATTCCGCTGGGACCCGCCTGGGGAGCGAATTTGCTCGAAATCTCATCCCGTCGAGCCCTGTGTGTGGCCTCCGTGCAGACGGACAGGGAGGTCTGATAGAAAATCTGCGTAATCTGCGTAATCTGCGGATTCGTCGTTGTTGCCCCTTCAAATTGAGGTTTTTCCGGAGACCGCTAACTGTAGTCCTTGGGGTCGAGGATATCGCGCAGGCCGTCGCCGGCCAGGTTGAAGGCGAGGGCGACGACGAAGATGGAGAGTCCGGGGAAGATGGCCATCCAGGGGGCCGATTCGAGGAAGGGCTGGGCGGCGTTGAGCATGGTGCCCCAACTGGGCTGGGGCGGCTGGGTGCCCAGGCCGAGGAAGGAGAGCACGGCCTCCTGGATGATCGCGCCGGGGATGGA
>JBGPEV010000572.1:0-2653 GCA_041482995.1 bacterium
CCGTTCCTCCGCGTCCAGCTTGATGGGGCGCTTGTCGATGATGGGCGTGTTGACCTCCCCGGGGCAGAAGGCCGTGGCGCGGATGCCGTGCACCCACTCCTCCGCGTTGATGGAGTGGCTCAGCCCGTTCATCCCGTGCTTGGAGGCGGTGTAGGACGCGCCCGCCAGCCCCGACGCTTGCTTGCCCGCCAGGGAGGAGACGTTGAGGATCAGCCCATCCCTCTGTTCGCGCATCGGTGGCAACACCGCCTGGATCATGTTGAATGCGCCGGTCAAGTTCACGCCGATCACCTGGTCCCAGTCCTCGCCCGCCAACTCGCGCAGGCGGCGCTTGGGCACGTTCAGGCCAGCGTTGTTGACGAGGATGTCGACCCGCTGCCAGGCGCCCAGCAGCTCCTTGGCCACCGCCTGCACTTGGGCGCGGTTCGCCACGTCCAGGGCGACGGTCTTCACGGCGGCGCCGGTTTCCCGCACCGCCCGCGCGCTCTCTTCCAGCACTGACATCCGCCGGCCCAGCAGCGCCACCTGGGCACCTTCACGCCCGAAGGCCACGGCGGCGGCCTGCCCGATGCCGGTGCCGCCGCCGGTGATCCACACCACCTTGTGCTTCAGGGCTGCCATGGGGTTCCCCGGTTGGAACGATGCCCGGCCGCCCATCCGTCGATAGAGGGCGGCGCGCCAGTGGAGAGGATTAGCGGAATCCGCCCGCGATGGGAAGCGCGGCGGGACCTGCGGCCAGGGCAACCGCGAAGTCCGTCCCCCAAGGTCTCCGTTGGGGCGGGCGGGCGTCTCGCCCGCCCAGCGCCGGACGCTTGCGGGAGGCGCCAGCAACTCTGCGCCCCCGGCGGGCGGGACGCCCGCCCCACCGGACTGAAACATTGACGATGGGCGGACGTTGCGTCTGCCCTGCGGGCGCCGCGGCCGCGTGCTCCCGCGGCGCGCCTTACGTGTAGTACATCCCGCCGTTGAGGTGCAGCGTCTGTCCGGTCATGTAGCCGTTGCGCACGAGCAGCAGGACGGCCTCGGCGCATTCCTCCACGGTGCCGAGCCGCCCCATGGGGATCATGCGTTCCCGGGCGGCGCGGTCGCCCACGCGCATCTCGGTATCGATGAGGGCCGGCGCCACGGCGTTGACCGTGACGCCGTCGGCGACCACGGCCTTGGCATAGGCGCGGGTCATGCCCAGCATGCCCGCCTTGGCGGAGGTGTAGTGCACCCCCACGACGCCGCCGGCCTGGGCCGCCCCGGAGGAAATGTTGATGACGCGGCCCCAGCGCCGGGCCTTCATCTCCGGCAGCACCGCCTGCGTGACCAGGAACGCGGAGGTGAGGTTGTTGTTCAGCACGGTGTGCCAATCCTCCTCGCGGATCTCCTCCCATTTTTGGGGCAGGGCGCTGCCGGCGTTGTTCACCAATACGTCGATGGGGCCCAACGCCTCGTGTACCCGGGCCACCAGCGCCGTCACCTGGGCGGAGACGGACACATCGGCCTGTACGGCCAGGGCGCGCCGCCCCGCGGCCTGCACCGCCTGGGCCACCTGCTGCGCTTCCGCGGCGCGGGTGCGGAAGTTCACCGCCACGTCCAGCCCCGCGTGGGCCAGGCACAGGGCAATGGCCCGCCCGATGCCCCGGCTGGCGCCGGTCACCAGGGCGGCCTTGCCGGTCAGACTGTCCATCGGGCTCCTCCGCGAAAGGGGATGGAAAGGATCGATCACATCCAATACAGCCAGAGCGTTCCGATGGCCAACGTTGCCAGGGTGAGCGGCAAGCCCACCGCGAGATAGGGCCAGAACCCCACTTCCAGCCCTTCGCCGCGGGCCTTTTCCGCGACGATCAGGTTGGCCACCGAGCCCACCAGGGTGAGGTTGCCCGCGAAGGTGGACGCCATGGCGAGCAGCATCCACGGCCGCTCCCCGCCGCCGAGATGGGCGACGAGCGGGCGCATCAGGATCACCGCCGGGACGTTGCTCACCAAATTGGAGAGCAGCGCGGTCAATCCCGCGAACCCCAGCACGCCGGTCAGCGTGCCCCGATCCGCCCCTGGCCCGGCCAGGGGCGCGCCCCACGCCAGCAAGTGGCCCACGTACCCCGCTTTTTCGAAGGCCCCCGTGACGATGAACAATCCGGCGAAGAACAGCAGCACGGTCCAATCCACTTCCTTGAACACCTCGCGCGCCTTCACGTTGCCGGTCACCAGGATGGCGCACGCGCCCACCAGCGCCGCCAGGGGATAGGCCACGCCCGCGATGAACATCGCCAGGGTGGCGGCAAGGGCCAGCAGCGCCCTGACGGTGACACCGCGGCGCAGGCTGCCCCCCAGCGGCTCCACGGTTGGCAGGGGCCGGCCGTTCACCTCGCGGGAGAAGATCAGCCGGATCAGGGCATAGTTCAGCGCCAAGCCCACCAGCACGGGCACGGCCATCAGCCAGGAGAAGCGCAGAAAGGGGACGGCGGATTGGATGCCGATGTACATGTTCTGCGGATTGCCCGTGACGGTGAGGGCGGAGCCGATGTTGGACGCCGTGGCGATGGCGATCAGGTAAGGCAGCGGGTTGCGCTTCAGTTGGCCGGTGGCCCGCAACACGATGGGCGTCACCAGCAGGCACACCGTGTCGTTGACGAAGAGCGCGGAGAGCACGCCCGAGCTGGCGACG
>JBGPEV010000573.1:0-2653 GCA_041482995.1 bacterium
CCACCTGTGGAGACATGCCCAACACGAACCCTGCCACCACGACGTTGCGCGCGCTGGAAGACAAGCTGGAGCGGGCGGAAGCGTGCCCGGCCAATCTGTACGTTCACTTTGGGGCCGAGCCGGACAACCTCGCCGCGGTGCGCGCCGCCGCCCAATACCCGCGCGTCAAGGCGCTGAAGATTTTCATGGGACCCTCCACCGGGCACGGCGGATTGCCGCCCGCGGCCGTGGAAGCGCACGTCCGGCAGTGTGCCGAGATCGGCCTGCCGGTGATCGTGCATGCGGAAGACCTGGAGCGGATTGAGGCCCAAGCCGGCCGCCATCCAGCGGACGCGGCGCACCACGGCGATTGGCGGCCCCTGGAGGCGGAACTCTCGGCCGTGCGGCAGGCCCTGGCTCTGGCGGCCCGGTACCCCGTGCGGCTCTGCATCGCCCACAGCACGAGCGCGCGCGTGGTGGAACTGGCGGAACGGAGCGGCATCCGCGAGCGGATACTCGTCGAGGTCACGGCCCACCACCTCACCCTGGCGACAGAGCGCATCGTGCCGCCCGAGGACAATCGCTTCAAGGTCAACCCGCCCCTGCGCTCCGAGGCGGAACGGGCCGCGCTGTTCGGGCGCTTGGCGGGCGGAATCGACAGCCTGGGCAGCGACCACGCCCCCCACACCCTGGCGGAGAAGGCGCAACCCTACGCCCAAGCCCCGAGCGGAATCCCCGGCGTGGAGTATCAATTCCCCCTGGCGCTCACCTGGTGGCGACAGGGCGTGTTCGACTTGCAGCGGTTGATCGACCTCACGTCCGGCAATGTGTCCCGCTTCTTCGGGCTGAACAAGGGCGCGCTGGAGCCCGGCAAGGACGGCGACCTGGTTCTCGTCGATCCCGCCGCCCACTGGATCGTGGGTGGAAGCGGCGACCGGGTCGCCTCCCAGTGCGGCTGGACGCTCTATGGCGGCATGGCCCTGCAGGGGCGGGTCGAAGCCACCGTCACGGCCGGACGGCTCGCGTGGAGCCGGGCGGGCGGCTGGCCCGCTCCCGATCGTCCCGAAGCGGAAAGGGGAGCCTCCGGCAGCGGCGGCAAGCCCCCCGCCCAGGCTGGGGACGGCTGCTGCGATTGAGGATTCCGCCTGAGTCCCGCCACCGGATTTCCTCATTCTTGCGGTAGGCTGTCCGCGCCGTCTCCGCGCGGGAAGAGTTGAGCATTGTACCCGCACGGCGGACGCTCCTTTCGGTGGATGCCTGGAGGGCACGGCGTCAGGTTTGGGCACCCATCCTTTGCCCCTTCGGCGGAGGCCCGCTGGGCGGCTAGGGTCTTGTTTTGCGATTCAATTTGTGCGATCCGTAACGGACGGGTGGTGGATGCCAACCACCTTCGAGTGGGAAAAAAGACAAGGATGTCTTTGCGCCCCAGTCACGCTGCCAGCGTGACGCCAGCGGCCCCGAGGCACTGATGCCGAACCTGCTGCAATTCAATCCCTACCAGTTTCTCGGATTCGTCATCATCCTGGCCCGGGTCTCGGGCGTGATGATCACGGCGCCGGTGTTGAACGACGCGAACATCCCGCCGCAAGTCAAGATCGCCGTCACCCTGCTGCTGTCCCTGGTCTTCTATCCGGTCGTGGTGCGGCCCGTCTTGCCCGCGAATCCGGACATCGTGCGTCTGATCCTGCTGACCCTGGGCGAGGTCGCCGTGGGCGTGCTGATCGGCTTCACCGCCCAGATGCTCTTCGCGGGCATCGGCCTGGCCGGGGAGGTGATCGGGTTCCAGATGGGATTGGGCATCGCGAACGTCTTCGATCCGGTGACGCAGACGCAGGTCTCGCAGATCAGCCAGTTGCAGACGGTGATGGCCCTCATGCTGTTCGTCGCGCTGAACGGGCATCACCTGTTCATCGAAGCGCTGGCCGAGAGCTATTCCGTCGTTCCGCCCGGCACCCTGGCGATCACTGCCGGCGGGGTGAAGCACTTCATGGGGGTGGCGGGGCAGATGTTCGTGCTGGGCGTGCAACTGGGCGCGCCGCTCATCGTCGCGTTGCTGGCGGCCAACTTCAGCATCGGGCTGGTCGCCCGCGCCGTGCCCCAGGTCAATATCTTCGTGGTTGGCTTTCCGTTCACCATCGCCCTGGGCATGCTGCTGCTGATGCTGGCCATGCCGTTTTTCCTCGAGGGCGTAGCCGGGCTGCAGCGCGGATTGGAACTGACCCTGCGCGCCGGTTTGCAGGCGCTGAAGTGAACCGCGTGGGATGGATCCGGGTAGGGAGCCATGGCCGAGGAGACTAGCGCCCAGGAGAAGACCGAGGCCCCGACCAGCAAACGCCGCGAGGATGCGCGGCGCGAAGGCATGGTGGCCCTGAGCCGCGAAGTGACCGCCGCGGCCATGCTGGGGACGTTCTCGCTCTTCTTCTTCCTGAGCGGCCGGTTCAGCCTGGATAGCCTGCAGCGGGTGTGGCGAATGGGCTTCGAGAATATCGTGGCCCAGGAACTCACCGGTTCCGCCGTCTTCCGGCTGTTCATGGCCTACCTGCTGCCCCTCGCCCCGCTGTTCGGCGCCCTGCTTGCCGTCCTCATGGCGGTGGCATTGCTCTCGACGGTCTTTCAGGTCGGCTTCATCTTCAACCCGCTCTCGTTCAAGCCGGAGCGAATGAACCCGCTCACG
>JBGPEV010000574.1:0-2646 GCA_041482995.1 bacterium
AGCGCGCCGAGGAAGTCCCGCGCCCGGCCGCTCGTGTCCAGGTTCAGTTGGGCGAACAGGGTTTGGTATTGCTGGGTCACCCTCAATGCCGAGTCCACCACGGGCTCGGAGAAAACGGCGTCGAATCCGATCGTGTTGACCTGGTAGTAGTCGTTCAGGGCGCGCACCAGTTCCGCCATGCGCGAGCGCGGCCACGGCCAACGGCCGTAGTTCAGCACTGCCGTGTGGTCGATGGTGGCAATTGCCACGACGTCGGAGTGGGGCTGAGTGGGCCGGTCCCGCATGATGTAGTCCACCCACTTCTTGTCCATCAGGTTCAAGAAGCTGCCGGTGGGCAGGATCGTGTTGATGAGGTACAGGCCCATCACGAACAAGGTGATGGCCAGCGCAATCTTGAACCCGGACAGGGCGAAGAGTCGCTTCAACATGGGGTCTCGCAAGCGTGTGCGGTCGCGGGGAGCGGGCGCGCCTGGGTCGGCGGGTGGATCGCCGGGCGGAACCTCCCCCAATTGCTGTCTGATTACCCTATCCCGCGCGGGGTTGCCATGGAAAAAAAGCCGCCACCCCGGCTCCGCGGGGCGGGGTCAGAACAGCCCGGGGATCAGGCGCTTTTTGTCCGCGAAGGCGGCCGCGTAGCCCGGCACGGAGAACAGGTACGCTTCCTCCCCCGCGATGCGGCGCCAGAGCACCCACACGTTGGCCAGACCGCCCAGGAGCGCCGTCCCATACGCGCCAATGGCCAGGGGCACCGCGGCCAGTTCCAGCACGACGGCCAAATAGTTGGGATGACGCACGTAGCGGTAGGGGCCGGCGGTCACCACCGGTTGCTCCGCGCGCCGCACCAAGCGCACGTTCCACAGGCGGCCCAGGGCGGCCATCAGCCAGAGGCGCAAGCCCAGCGCCAGGGCCCAGACCCCTAACGCCGGCAGCGCGATGAACGGGCGCCAGACCGGCTGGGTCAAGAGCGGCTCCAACAGGCAGCCCAACAGCCAGGCGGCGTGCACCGCCACCATGAGCGGATAGATGGGCTCGCGGAGCGGAGCGGCCGCGCCCTGCCGGCGGTCGCGCGCCAACCGCCGGCGGGAGACGATCAGTTCCGCCACGCGCAGCAGCGCCACCACACCCACGATCGGGAGGGCCAACTCCATGGAGCCTCCAGCGTGAAGGCCGGCCGGCGGGAGACGCGGCGCGAGCGCCCGGCGCGGGGTTCAGCCGCGGCGCGTCTCCGCGGGCGGCGCGGCGGGGGCGGTGAGCAAATCGGGCACGAGAATTTTCACGCCCGTCTTCTCCCGCAACTCCTGCAGCGCGGCATTGATGAAGTACTGCCGCCAGTCCTGTTCCAATTGCTGTGCAATGCGCCCTTTCACCTCCTGCTCCTGCTCCGGCTTGGGGAAGTAGCGCCGCTTCAGGCGCAACAGGTGCACCTGGTTGTTGCGGATGCTGAGGGCGAAGGGTTGGGACGCCGTCAGGCGGAAGGCCGCCTGCTGGAATTCCCGGTTCACCCCCAGGGCGGGGATGTTCGGATTGGTGGCGGTCACGCTGGCTGTCTGCGCCGCGAGCCCCTGGGACTTCCCATAGGCGGCCAGATCGCCGGGCGCCTTCAGCTTGGGGAAGGCCGCCTTGGCTTCCACCAGGGCCGCTTCGCGGCGTTGGGCCTCGGCCACACTGGCTTCTACGAGGACCTGCACATCGGCCAGCGGCCGGGTGAACGCGTCCTTGACCTCGGTCACCTGGAAGAAAACGTGACCCGGCACGGGATTGCGCTTCAACACCCCTACGTCGTTCGCACGGTGGCCCTTCACCCGTCCGTAGAGCTCGGCGCTCGAGCCCAGGCCCGGCAGGGGCTGGGTGCCGTCGAACCAGCCCGTCTGCGTCACGCTGAGCCCATATTCCTTGGCGACGGCATCCAGCCCGTCCTTCTGGATGCGGGCCGGAAGCCGTTCGAACTCCAGTTCCAGTTGGTGCTCCGCCCGCTCGCTGCGCAGCTTGTCTTCGATCTGCTTGCGCACCTGCTCCAAGGGTTTGCGCACTTCCGGATGCACCTCGGTCACTTTTAGGATGTGCAGGCCGAAGGGCGACCTTACGATGCCGCTCAATTGGCCGGGTTGCAGGGCAAACGCGACGTCCGCCACCTCCGCGGGCATCTCGTCCCTGCGGAACAGTCCCAGGTCCCCGTCCGGGGACGCTTTGTCGTCGGAATATTTCTTGATCAGCGCGCCGAAGTCCTGCCCTGCGCGCGCGGCGGCCAATGCGGGGCCCAACTGCTCGCGCTGCGCCGCCACCTCGGCATCCGGGGCATTGGACGCCAGACGCTTTAGAATCTGCCGCGCCCGGACGCGCTTGGGCGCCGTGAATTCGGTCTCCCGGTTGCGCTCGTAGTACCGCTCCACCGCCCGCGGCTGCACGTCCGCGTCCTTCTCCATGTGGGCGAGATTCAGCAGCACGTAGCGCGCCCGGTATTGGGGCGGCTGCACGAAGTCCTGCTTGTTCTTCTCGTAGTAGGCCTGCACCGCCTCGGGATCGGCCTTCACGGCCCGACCGAACTAGGCGGGGACCACGAACACTAACTCCACCTCCACGGCAACCGCCTCGAAGAGGTAGCGCTGGTCGAATTCCGCCCGGCTGACGATCACGCCCGCCGACAGC
>JBGPEV010000575.1:0-2639 GCA_041482995.1 bacterium
CCTGCTGTGCCGCGCGCGGGACAAGCTGCTCCTGTTGCAGAAGTTGCGGCGCAACAATCTGGTTGCGGGGGCGGTCGAGCGGGAGCCTGATTTCCTGGGAATGGAATCGCCGGTCCATGGCGACGGTGGCGCCGGGATGCGGCCCGCATCGTGGGATCAGAACGAATCTGCCGTTCCCGCAAGCCCCTCGGAAGATGGAGAAATCTCGGAAAATACCGAACGGACCGGGTATCCCCCAAGCGAACGGGCGCTGCCAGTGGGCCGCAGCGAGCACCCGCACGGATGGGGCGTGCCGCCGCGCGCCCCTACCGGGTCCCTGCCATGCGGAAAGCCCGGGGAAAGCTCCTGAATGGGTAGGGGCTCGCCGCCGCACGCCCACGGACGAACCCCGATCTGCGATATCCCCCTCGCTTGCGAGGTGGACCGGCCAGGGCAAGTGCAGGGTCGCAGTGAGTGCCGGATTGGCCGTGCGTTGCCGCCTGCGGCGGGCCTCAACCTCCCCAGCGCCTTTTGGCGCTTCGCGCAAGCGCTCGGCGCAGGCGGGTCCCTCCTTCTCCAAGGCCACGAACTACCGTGGCCTGGAGAAGGGCAATACCCTTGCGGTAGAGCCCTCTCCAGCCCGCCCGGTGCCGCCGGACGCTTGCGGGAGGCGCCGGCAGCACTGGGGCGGGGATGGAGAGGGTTGGTTGAGGCGCGCGCGTGGCGGCCGAGCGAGGGCGAAATACCGTGCCAACGACACCCCGAATGGACTTTGAACACGCCCTGCCCGGACTCCCAACGGGGGCGGACGCGGGCGGGTTGGGATGGTATAGTGACCCGTTGTTCCGTATTCAGACCCTTTCCATTTTCGCTGAGGACTTTGCATGTCTATTGGGTTAACGCGGCGGCGCGCCGTCTCGACGCTGACCGCCGGATTGCTGGCCGTGCTCGCGGGCCTGCTCGGCGTGGGGACCGCCCACACACAGCAGCAGGGCCAACTCTACTACTACTATCAGGGACAGAAGAAACTGCTGACGCCGTCGGCGGATCAGCTCAGCGTGGGGATCAAGGCGGGCGAGTCCTTGCCCAGCTTGGCGGCCATCGCGCCCACGATGACCGGCGTGGAAGCGGACGCGGCGGCCCTCACGGGCAATGTGCAGCGGGTGACCCTGCGGGCCGCGGGCACGCCGCCGGTGCGCAGCGGGCCCACCCGCATGCCGCGCAACCTGGCGCTGCCCGCCCCCGGATCGCCCGAGGCGGCCCGTCCCGCCGCGCCCAGCCCCGAAGCGTTGAAGGCGCAGCTGGCGCAGAGGCGCCAGACCGTCGCCACGGCCCGTCCCCAGGCCCTGCAGGCCTACCGGAGCGACCCCGCCGTCAAGTACGCCTATGAGGCGCTCGTGAGCAACCAGACGGGCGGGCTGCTTTATCCGACGGACCGCATCATCGTCAAGGTGAAGGACGGGGTCTCCGAAGCGGATTTGCGCGGCAAGCTGCCGGCCTCGCTGCGGGAACTGAACCCCATGCTGGCCGCGGGCCAGTACCTGCTGGAACTGACCGATCCCAAGCAGGACCATCCGGTCCTGCTCGCCGCCCAATTGCAGGAGACCGCCGCCGCCTGGCTGGACTGGGCCGAGCCGGATTTCATCCAGACCTGGTTGCAGAGCGCCGCGCCCAACGACACTTACTATGGCAATCAGTGGCATTTGCAAAATACAGGGCAGGGGGCTCCAGCAGGAATTGCCACCGCGGATTCGCGGACACGCAAGGCCTGGGATGCCGGTGTGACCGGGGATGGCTCCATTACCATTGCGGTCGTCGATGACGGTGTGCAGAGCACGCACCCGGATCTCACCGTGACCACCGGGGCGCGGCAAAATCAGTGCGGCAAGATTGGCGATGCCAACGGCTGGAATTTTGTCGACGACAATAGCGCCAGCGATCCGGTCGCATCGCCCAGCCATGGCACCGCCGTGGCGGGCGTGGCGGCCGCGATCGGCAACAATGGTCAAGGCGTGACCGGGGCGTGCCAGAACTGCCCCGTGGTCTCGGCGCGCATCTTCTCCGGCGGAACGTCCACGTCCTCGAGCAATATCGCCAATGCGATTGCCTACGCCGCCTGCACCGCGGACGTGATCAACAATAGTTGGGGGGGCGGGAGCGAGTCCCCCGCCATCACGGCCGCCGTGCAGAACGCCATCGCCGGGACGGGCGTCCCCGCTCCCAAGCGCGGGAGCAAGGGCACCCCCGTGTTGTTTGCCACCGGCAACAGCGGATCGGGGTACACTCAGGTCGCCGTCACCGTGCAGAATGCCGGCACCTACACGCTCGAGTGGCGCTATGAGAAGGACGGGTCGGTCAGCTCGGGCTATGACACCGCCTGGCTGGACTATGTGATTTTTCCCACGGCGGTGCCGACCGGCGAAAGCTTTGAAGGGAGCGGCGCGTGCACCCTTCCCGGCACCTGGACTGCCACGGGAAACGCGCCGTGGAGCATTGTCGACGCCGAAGTGCGCGCGGCCTCCCTCGATGGCGGCCATTGCTCCATCAAGGCGGGGACAATCGGGGATAGTCAGTCGTCCGGCATCAAGGTGACGATGACTCTCGTTCCCGGGACGCTCTATTTCTCCGCCTGGGTCTCCTCGGAACCGCTGGGACCCATC
>JBGPEV010000576.1:0-2635 GCA_041482995.1 bacterium
CCGGGCGGGGCGGCTCCACGGGGGCCGGGCGCGCGGGGCGCACACCGGCGCGGGGGGCACCCTCCGGGGCGCCGCGCAGCAACTCGCGCGCGCGGCTGAGCAGTTCCGGCACGCCCACCAGCGGCTGCACCCGGCAGGCCTGCACCAGCGCCATCTCGAAGCAGGCCCGCGAGAAGGCGCTGTCCTTGAGCTGACTTTCCAGTTGCACGAACAGTTGGAACAACTGCTGGAGTTCGTCCAGGCTCCCGCCGCCCTTGCGGGCCTCGTAGAATTGCCGCGAATCCTGCAAGTGGTCCTGGAAGTAGGCGCTGCCGCCGCCCAAGGTGCGATAGAGCGCCAGGTCCTTCACCTCCCGCACCAGCGCCTCGAGCAGGATGTGGGGGTCGTGCCCGCGGGCGGTGATGAGCGAGAAGGCGTCCAGGGCCTGGTCGAGGGACCTGTCCAGCACGGCCGCCAGCAGGTTGAGCACCTCCCGATTGTCCATCAGGCCCAGCAGCCCCAGCACGTCCGCGTCCGAAGGGGCGTTCCCGGCGAAGGCCACCGCCTGGTCGATCCCCGTCAGCGCATCGCGCATGCCGCCGGCGGAGTTGCGGGCGATGGTCTCCAGCGCGGCGCGGGAGAAGGTGAGGCCCTCCTGGGCCGTCACGCCGGACAGGTAGTCCACCATCCGCGCCAGCGGGATGCGGGGAAAGTCGTAGCGCTGGCAGCGCGAGAGGATCGTGTCGGGAATCTTGTGGGGTTGCGTGGTGGCGAGGATGAACTCGACGTGCGGCGGCGGCTCCTCCAGCGTCTTGAGCAGGGCGTTGAAGGCTTCCAGCGTGAGCATGTGCGCCTCATCGATGATGTAGGTCTTGTAGGCGCACTTGGCGGGGGCGTACTTCACGTTCTCCCGCAGCTCGCGGATGTTGTCGATGCCCCGGTTGGAGGCCGCGTCGATCTCGTACACGTCCGGTGCCGCGCCCGCGCCGATCTCCACGCAGAGCGGGCAGACGTTGCAGGGTTCCCCTTCCTGGGGATTCTGGCAGTTGAGCGCCTTGGTGAGGATGCGCGCCGCGCTGGTCTTGCCCACCCCCCGCGACCCCGCGAACAGGAAGGCGTGCGCGACCCGGCCCGTCGTCAGCGCGTTGCGCAGGGCGCGGGCCACCGTCTCCTGGCCGATCAGGTCCTGGAAGCGCTGGGGCCGCAGCTTGCGGGCGAGTACGACGTAGTCCATGGCGTTCCGGGAAATCGAAACAGCAACGACTGAAACACGAAGACCACAAAGACCACGAAGAACTTCAACTTTCAAACGGAATCAAGAGGAAGGCCGGACCTTGGCTGCTCACTGCAAGCGTCACGAGATCAACCCGGCAGAATACCTTTGTGGTCTTTGTGGTCTTCGTGTTTCAGCAATTCGACCTGCGCGCCCCCGCCCACGGGGAAGCCGGATTTCCGCGGCACATCCTCGGCGTCGTAGTGCTGCTTCCTTTCGGACCTGACACGGTTGGAGGCCTTGAATTGCGCGGAAACCCGGCCGTTCGGTGCTGCCCAGAGCAGGGTTGAGGTTATCCGAAAGCGCCGGGAAGCGGAAGCCGGACCTATTCCTCCCCTTCCAGGCCCAACTGGCGCCGCCAGTCGGCGCGGCGGTTCCACAGGCCCCAGAGATTGAGCAGCACCAGGCCGGTGGCCACCGCCAACAGCGTCGCCGTGATGGGCCGGTTGACCAGGATGCGGTAGTCGCCCGAGGACATGGCCAGGCTCTGGCGCAGGCTCATTTCCAGCATGGGCGAGAGGATCAGCCCCAGCACCACCGGCGCCACGTCGAAGCGGAATTTGCGCAACCCGTAGCCCAGGGCGCCCATGGCCGTCATGATCCACACGTCCACCACGCTCTCGCTGACGGCGTACACGCCCAGCACGCAGAACAGGATGATGATGGGGTAGAGAATCGCGTAGGGCACGCGCAGCAGGTTCACGAACAGCCCCACCAGCGGCAGGTTCAGGATCAGCAGCACCACGTTGCCCACGTACATGCTGGCGATGAAGCCCCAGAACAGGGCGGGCTGCTGCTCGATCAGCAGGGGGCCGGGCGCCACGCCGTGCACCATCAGCGCGGCCAACATCACGGCGGGGATCGGCCCGGAGGGCAGGCCCAACGCCAGCATGGGCACGAAGGCGCCCGAAGCGGCCGAGTTGTTGGCCGATTCCGGCCCCGCCACCCCCGCCACCGCGCCGTGGCCGAACTGCTCCGGGTGCTTGGAGAGCCGCCGTTCCACCGCGTAGGACACGAACGAGGAGAGGATGTGGGCCGAGCCGGGCATGATGCCGATCACGAACCCCAGCACGCTGCCCCGGCCGATGGGCCAGAACGCCTCCCGCCACTCCGCCCAAGTGGGCAGCAACTGGCGCAGCGTGGGCCGCTGCACGGCGGGCGGGGCGCCCAACCCGGCCGTCAGCAGGATCTCCGAGATGCCGAACAACCCCACCGCCACGGGCACCACGCCGATGCCGTCGCCCAGTTCCATCAGTCCATAGTGGAAGCGGAAGTGGCCGCTCATGGCGTCGATGCCGATGGTGCCCAGGAACAGGCCCAGCGCGGACATGAGCAGGGTCTTGAGCATGGAGCCGCTGCCCAGGTAGCCCAGCACGAGCAGCC
>JBGPEV010000577.1:0-2631 GCA_041482995.1 bacterium
CCCGCATTGCGGGCGGAAGCGGGGCCCTCATTGGCGGGCAGCCGCAGCCAGCGCACGGTCAACTGCGCGGGCACGGCACCCGGCAGGGCCTGCCGCACGGGCGCCGGGGACCCGTCATCCACGACCGTCACCCGCAGGAGCCGCGGCGGATAGTCCTGCCGGGCGACGCCTTCCAAGCACCGGAGCAGGCCCGCGGGATTGGCGTACACCGGCACGATCACCTCCACGGTGGGAGGGTCGGCGAGGGGCGTCACGGCGTACTGGGCGAGCAGTGCGCCCTGGGCAGCCTTCTCCTCCAGGAAGTCCGTCAGCGCCGGGGTGACCGGTGCGGCCAGGTCCCCAAGCGGCACACCCGGACGCAGGGCGGAGAGCACCCGCCAGGCGCTTTCGTTCAGTTCGAATTGTTGCAAAGGGTAGTCGCAGACCAACAGGCGGCGGCCGGCCCATTCCACCAGCCGGGTGCGCGGAGAGAGGCTATAGATGCGCTGCAGCATGCCGCCGGTGCAACCAGTGCCGGGCCCAAGGGAGTCGCCCCGCGCTCCGGCGCGCCCGGGGCCGGCCCCTCCCGGGCGGATCGGCCGGGCAGCGGCGGGTCAGGGCGCCCTCCGCGGACGGGTTAGCGCAGCGGCTCGCCGGTCAGGCGGGTGATTTCCTCGTAAATGAGGGAACTGAGGGCCTGGGAGGTCTGATGATAGCGGGTGCGCACCGCGTATCCCCCCTCGTCATCGCGCTGCGGCTGGCATTGGATCACCACCGCGTCGACCATTAGGGAACCGTTGCAGAGCATCAGTTCGACCATCTTGCCCGGCTGAATGGGCGTCGGCGAGCGAAACGTCACGCCATCGTCGTGCACATCCAGCCCTTCCAGTTCCTCGCCGAATTTCATGCGTACACCGACCCGGTAGGGCCGGGGCACGGGCGTCCTTTCCGCGGGGGACATGTCGCCTTCACAGCCCAACTGGGCAATCAATGGGGCCAGGGGAGTACCGGCCATGCGAATCTCTCCTTAGATTCTGTCCTCATCAGGACACTTTACCGCGCATCATCCATCCCTGGGATGCAAATCCAGGCCCACAATTCTGCCCGCCGCCGGATTGTGGGTGTTCGGCCAGACCCCGGGTGTCCCGTGCCGCCGGCAGCCGGTGCGGAGTCCTCCCTGCGGTATGAGACCGGGCCTCGCCCCGGCCGGTCCCCGCGCCCGGCATGCCGCGCTGCCCTACCCCAGCGCCGCGAGCATTTCTTGAACCGAGGTAAATTTTTCCCGCGCCTTGCCCTTGGCCTTGCCCGTTTCCACCTCCAATTGGTCCAGGCGTTTCCAATCGTTGAACGTGACGAAGCGCACCCCGCGTTGTTGCAAGAGGCGCCCGACCGCCTCGCTGTCGCCGGCAGGCGTATTGCCCAGGGCGGCGGCGTCTTCCAGCAGGCAGGCCACCGTGACGATGGCATCGGGCTTGTTGGTGCCCACGACGCCCGAGGGGCCGCGCTTGATCCAGCCGGCCACATAGACGCGCGGCAGCAGGTCGCCCCCGGCCTTGGTCGTCACGCGGCCGCCCTGGTTCGGGATCACCCCCGCCCGCTCATCGAAGGGCAGGCCGGGCAGCCCCACGCCCTTGTAGCCGATGGAGCGGAACACCAGTTGCACGGGATACTCCTCGAACCGCCCCGTGCCCACGGCCTTCACGGCGCCCTTGTCGTCCTGCACCAGCCGGTTCAGTTCCAGCCGGATGCCCTCCACCCGCTCCCGGCCCAGGATGGCCACGGGTGAGACGAAGAAGCGGGCGCGGATCTTGCGCGGTTGGCGGCCCTCGCCCTTGGCAATCTGGCCGCGCAGAATCTCCACGTTGCGCTTGTAGGTCGGCTCGTCCGCCGCCGCCAGGAAGGCCACGCTGGCGGGGTCCAGGTCCAGGTCCTGGGGGCGCACCACCAGGTCCACGCCTTCCAACTCCGTCAGTTCGCGGATCTCCGGATTGGTGAAGGCGGCCTGGGCCGGACCGCGCCGCCCCAGCAGGTGGATCTCCCGCACGCGGCTCTCCTTGAGCACGTCCAGCGCGTAGCTGGCGATGTCGGTCACCGCCAGTTCGGCGATGGGGCGCGCCAGCACGCGGGTCACGTCCATGGCCACGTTGCCGTTGCCGATCACGGCGACCTGCCGGGCGGAAAGATCGAACGAGTGATGCCGGTAGTCCGGATGCCCGTTGTACCAACCCACGAACACGGTGGCGGGATAGCTGCCGGGCAGATCCTCTCCCGGAATGCCCATGCGCCGGTCGGTCTCCGCGCCGGTGCTGAAGATCACCTGGTGATAGTGGGCCAGCACGTCCTCCAGCAACAGGTCCTTGCCAAACGTGACGTTGCCGAAGAAGCGGAAGCCCGGCCGGTTCGCGGTGCGCTCGTAGAGCTTGATCACCGTCTTGATCTTCTGGTGGTCGGGCGCCACCCCGCCGCGCACCAGGCCGTAGGGCGTGGGGAGCCGGTCGAACAGGTCCACCCGCACCGCCGGCGCGGTCTGTTTCAGCAACTCCTCCGCGGCGTAGAAGCCGGCGGGTCCGGAGCCGAAAATCGCCACCCGCAGCGGGTCCGGTCGGCCGGATTCACCCATGGGACGCCTCCTTCCATGCATTGCCGCAATCG
>JBGPEV010000578.1:0-2627 GCA_041482995.1 bacterium
CAAGCCGGAGGGCTACGCCATCCAGCGCCTCTATACCTCGAGCGGCAGCCGCGATGAAACCCACGTGGTACGCAACAACGAGGCCATCCTGGTGAAGGACGGTTACCACCCGGTGGTGGCCGCGCACGGCTACGACTGCTACTACCTGAACGTGCTGGGCGGCTCCGCGCGCTCTCTGGCCGCCAGTGACGATCCGCAGTACGCCTGGATCCGCCAGACCTGGCACACCAAGGATCCCCGCCTGCCCCTGGTGAGATGCTAAGGCCCGATGGGAAGGCGTGCCTCTGATGCCCAACTCCTGACGCCCACTCCCGCCCGTGCTAAAATAAAAGCATTTAGTAGATGTTTTTAGGAGGTCCTGCTATGGCCGCTATCGTCTCCACAAACGCACCACCCTGCCGGATGCTACTTGGCGGCGTCTGGCGCGAATCGCAAGCCACACAGTTCAGCGAGATCACCAATCCGGCGACGGGGGAGATTCTGGCGCGGCTGCCGCACTCGACGCGCGAGGAAGTCAACGCCGCGGTGGAAGCCGCGGCTGGGGCCTTTCGGGCATGGTCTGCCACACCCCCCGTGGAGCGCGCCCGAGTGCTGTTCCGCTACAAGATGCTTCTGGAGGAGCATCTTGAGGAACTGGCGCGCCAGGTGACCCAGGAAAACGGCAAGACCCTGCCGGACGCGCGGGGCTCGGTGCGCCGGGGCATCGAAGTGGTGGAATTCGCCTGCGGCATCCCCACGCTGATGATGGGCCGCACCGCGGAAAACGTTGGCCGCGACGTGGACAGCAGCACCGTGCGCCAGCCCCTGGGCGTCTGCGTGGGCATCCCGCCCTTCAACTTTCCGGCGATGATCCCGCTGTGGATGTTCCCGCTGGCCATCGCCTGCGGCAACACCTTCGTGTTCAAGCCCTCGGACAAGGCCCCGCTCACGGCGATGATCCAAGCGCGCCTGTTTCAGGAAGCGGGCCTGCCCGCCGGTGTGCTCAACGTGGTCCACGGGTTGAAGGAAACGGTGGACGCCCTGCTCACGCACCGCAAGGTGAAGGCCGTTTCGTTCGTCGGTTCGAGCGCCGTGGCCCAGTACGTTTATGCCACGGCGGCGGCGCACGGCAAACGGGTCCAGGCCATGGGCGGAGCGAAGAACCACATGGTGGTGATGCCCGACGCGGACATGAGCGCGGCGGTCAAGGGCATTCTCAGTTCGTCGTTTGGCTCGGCCGGCCAGCGCTGCATGGCGGGCAGCGTCTTGGTGACGGTGGGCGATGCCGCCGAGAAGCTGCTGCCCCTGCTGGTGGAAGAGGCCGGCAAACTGCGGGTGGCCCCGGGCACCGAGGAATCCGCCGATCTGGGTCCGGTGATCACCCGGCAGGCCCGCGAGCGCATCCTGAGCTACATCGAGAAAGGGGAGAAGGAAGGAGCCCGGCTGGCCCTGGACGGCCGGCGGAAGGCCACGCCGAAGGAAGGTAATTTCCTGGCTCCCACCATCTTTGATAACGTGCGCCCGGAGATGAGCATCGCCCGGGAGGAGATTTTCGGTCCGGTGCTTGCAGTGATGCGGGCCGGCTCGCTCGACGAGGCCCTCGATCGTGTGAACGCCTCCAGCTACGGCAACGGCGCGGTGATCTTCACCCGCGACGGAGGCTGGGCCCGCGAGTTCTCGACTCGGGTGCAGGCCGGCATGGTCGGCGTGAATGTGGGCGTACCTGCGCCCACCGGCATTTTCCCTTTCGCCGGCTGGAAGGGCTCGTTCTTCGGCACCCTCCACGCCAACGGCCAGGACGCCGTGGAGTTCTTCACCGAAACCAAGGTCATCACCAGCCGCTGGGAGAAGCGCCCCCTATGAGCGCGCGGATCCTGCTGGCCAACGCCCCGGTGAGCTGGGGCATCATGGAAGTGGAAGGCTGGTCGCCGCCCATCCCCTATTCTCGGGTGATGGATGAGATCGCCTCTTCCGGCTACGCCGCCACCGAGCTTGGCCCTTACGGCTACTACCCTGCGGAAGCCGGGCGCTTGCGTGACGAGCTGGCTCGCCGCTCTCTGGTGCTGACCTCCGCCTTCGTGCCGCTCCGTCTGAAAGATCCCGATGGCGTCAAGACGGAGTTGCCCCGCGCCCTCACCGTCGGCCGCCTGCTGGCCGATTGCGGCGCTCGTTACCTGGTGCTCTCCGATGTCATGTGGCCCGAGCGCATGGCCTGCGCCGGATGGGTGCCGGAGGCGGGTTTACGGCTCACCGCAGCCGAGTGGACGACGGTCGGCAAGAACATCCGCTCGATCGCCGGGGCAGCCCGCGACCTCGGCCTGCGCTGTACTTTCCACCATCACGTGGGCAGCTACGTGGAGACCCCTGAAGAAGTGGCCATCCTCATGAATGAAGTGGACGCCGCCGACCTCGGCCTGTGCCTGGATACCGGCCACTACTTGTACGGCGGCGGCGACCCTGTAGACGCGGTGAAGAAGTACGGGCGGAGGGTGGACTACCTGCACCTCAAGGACGTCAACCTGCAAGTGCGTGAAGCCTGCCGCCAGGAACGCCTGGGCGTCCTCGATGGCATCCGCCGCGGCGTCTTCTGCAACCTTGGCCAGGGCGGCGTGAACTTCCCAGCGTTGAAGCGTGAGCTGGATGCGATC
>JBGPEV010000579.1:0-2619 GCA_041482995.1 bacterium
AGCTTCGGCAGCGATTGCGAGAGGCTTCGCCTCTCGCGCTCTCCAGCAGGGAGCAAGCCCCCAGCACCCCAACATGAACTGCTCACCCGCTCCTGAGGCGGATTGAAAACCACACGGGGTCTGGGGCCATCGGCCGCTGCGCCACAGGCGCCAGAGGCGCTGGGGGTTCGGGGCGGCGCCCCGAGAAGTTACTGACTACCACCAAATCAGAAGATACAGGCCACTCGTCCGCGCGGCGCTACGGCTGGGGCGGCCCCGCCAGATAGATCTCCAGGAAGGCGCGGGAGCGCCGGATGCTGTCCTCGCGCGCGGCGGGATCGCCGCCGATGGTGGCGCCCTTGCCGCGCCGCGCCTCGGGAACGCGCGTCACGGGGAAATATCCGTCAAACGCGTGGTAGGCGCCGGGATAGACCTGGACCGTCACCGGCTGGCCGGCGGCGCGCGCGGCATCCGCCATCGCCTTGCACGGCCCCGCCGGGGTCCAATCGTCCTGCTCCCCCGCCAGGATCAGCAGCGGCACCGCCGTGCGGTAGGCCGCGCCATTGCCGTAGGTGTCTGCCGAACGGTCGCCGCACCAGGGATAGTAGGCGATGGCCGCCCGGAACCCGCCCTGGGCCTGGGCGCGCGCCCGCGCCCCCGCGCTGACGCTCGCCGATACCGTGGCCAGCACGGCCACTCCGCCGTGCGAGTGCCCGATGACGCCGATCCGGCCAGGGATGACCTCGGGCAGTCCCTCCAGCAGGTGCAAGGCAGCGTACGCATCCAAGGCCCGCGTGGCGCCGGTGACCTTCGTGCCGTCCCTGCAGACCCCGGAAGGGAAGCCCCGCGTGGCGAAGCTGTCGGGCACGGCGACCACATACCCCCAACTCACGAGCCGCTTGCGCCAGTCCACCGTCACGCCGTGAATGCCCCCGCAGTGGTGCAGCAGCACGATGGCCGGGAAGGGCCCCGCCCCACCGGGCCGGTGGAGGGCAATGGGAATCTTGGGGGCCGCATCCCCCGGTTCCGGAACGATCTCGACGTTCCCCGCGCAGCCCGCCAGCAGCAGGAGCAGTACCAATAGACCGCTTAGCGTCCCGCGCGGAACCATGTGAACCGTCCGGTCAGCCAGGAATTGCCCCGCGCCCTCCGTGACCCGACCAGGCCCGGCCCGGCCCGCGCCGGGCGCGAACGGGCGCGGCCTCAGGCGGGGTCCCCGGTGTCCCCCCGCAGGCCCGCCGCCGCGATCCCCGCCAGCGCGCAGATCTCGTCCTTGTCCGAGGCGTCGCCGCTGATGCCGACGGCGCCGAGCAAGTCGCCTGCGGCCCCGCGAATCAGCACGCCGCCGGCCACGGGCACCATGCGCCCACCCGCCAGGTCGGAGAGCGCCCCCATGAACGCGGGCGCCTTGGCCGCGCGCCGGGCCAGCTCCCGCCCGCCCAGCCCCATCCCCAAGGTGCCCCAGGCCTTGCCCAGGGCGATCTCCACCCTGAGGATGCCCGAGCCGTCCTCGCGCTTGACGGCTTTCACGTGGCCCCCTGAGTCCAGCACCACCACGCTGAGCGGCGCCAGGTTCAACTCCCGCCCCTGCTTGAGGGCGGCGTCCACGATGAGCGAGGCTTGGGCGAGGGTCAGGGCAGACATGAAGTTCCCGGGATGAAGGTGACTACCGGCGCGCTGGCAGGCTATGGAAAAATCCCAAGTTGAAGAACCAACAACGACGAAACCGCGGAAATGCCTATGCCCTTAGCTCAGCATGGGCCAACGCTTGGCCGCCGTACCCCACCCTGGCCCCTGCGGGGCCTGTCCCTCCCCGTAAACGGAGAGGGACACTGCCCGAGAGATGCGCATGGCCGTTGTCTCCCTCCGTTTACGGGGGGAGACAGACCCGCCGTGAGGCGGGGCAGAGGGGGGTGCGGCGCAGTGCCGACACCCAATCTGAGCTAAAGGCATAGGCGCTACCGCAGATTACACAGATTACACAGATTTTTTCAGACCTGGGAGTCCCTCTGCACGGAGTCCGCGCAGTGGATTTCACAAGAAAAGATTACAGGCGGATTGGCTCTCCAGGCGGGACCCGGCGGAAGCTGGAATTGCAATCCGGCCCGATCTAGCAGTGTGCAAAGAATTCGGCGCTCAGCCGTTCTGATTGAAAATCAATCTGCGAAATCTGCGAAATCTGCGGTTAAGTTGTTTTTTCGTTGCCTGCTACCGCGCGCAGCCCGGCAATGAACTCGGCGGCGGAAGGCAGCCCCTGCTCGGGCACCTTGAGCCCCTCCTGCTCGCAACTGTTGGCGACGTCGCTCACGGTGGCGCGCTGCACGTCGCGCCGCCAGCGCAGGTCGTCGAAGTCCGTGCCCCGGTGCATCGTGCAGCGGTTGTCCCACATCACCAGATCGTTGAGCCGCCAGCGGTGGGTGTAGACGAACTGGCGCTGGGTGGCGTGGGCGGTCAGTTGCTCGAGCAGGGCTTGGCCCTCGGGGTCGGGCATGCCCAGCACCCGCCCGGCGTGGGAGGCCAGGTAGAGCGCCTTCCGGCCGCTCTGGGGCACCGTGCGCACGAGGGCCTGGGGCACGGGCGGCAGGCGCTGGAAATCCTCCGGCTGGAAATCCGTGAAGCCCAGCTTGGCGCGCGAGTACA
>JBGPEV010000580.1:0-2603 GCA_041482995.1 bacterium
CGCTTCGGCATGGGCGCGGACGATCTGCACAAGATCAAGCCGGACGTGATCGTCGCGGCCATCTCCGGTTACGGCCAGACGGGGCCCTACCGCAACTTCATCGGCTACGGACAGGCGGCGGTGCCGCTGAGCGGCATCTCGGCCCTGACCGGCTACGAGGCGGGCCGCCCGTCCGAAGTGCACATCGCCTATGGCGACCCGGCCGCCGGGGTGTATGCCGCCTACGCGATCCTGGCCGCCCTGGTGGCGCGGGAACGGCACGGGGGCGGGCAAACCATCGACTGCTCCCTCTGGGAAGTCCTCGCCGCCAGCGGCTTCGAGGGCTGGATGCACGACGTGCTGGGCAAGCCGCCCCTCGCGCCCATGGGCAACCGCGACCCCTACTGGGCGCCCCACGACGTGTTCCGCTGCGCCGGCGAGGAAGCCTGGGTGTCAATCGCGGTCACCGAGGAGACACAGTGGCGCGCCCTGTGCGCCGCCATGGGCCGGCCCGCGCTGGCCGACGATCCGCGCTTCCAAGCCGCCCCGCTGCGCAAGGCCAACGAGGCGGCGCTCACCGAGGCGGTGGCCGTGTGGTGCGCCCCGTTGGACAAGTGGGACGTGACCCGGCGCCTGCAAGCCGTGGGCGTGCCCGCCATGCCGTCCCTCAGCCACTCGGAGCTGACCGCCGATCCCCACTACCAGGCCCGGCGGTACTTCAGCACGCTGCCGCACCCGGAGGTGGGCGAGAAGGTTCACCCCGGTCCGCCCTGGCACTTTGCCCGCCGCCCCAACGGCGCGACGGGTCCCGCGCCCCTGCTTGGCCAGCACACGGATGCGGTGCTGAAGGACTGGCTCGGCCTGGGCGACGGCGAGATCGCGGCGCTGCGGGAACGCGAGGCGCTGGAGTAGGGAACGGCTACCGGTCAGGGAGCGGGGAGCGCGCCCGGCGCAGAGGCCAATTGGGCCGCGATGGCCGCTTCGGCCGCCTGGGGCAGCAACGCGGCAGGGCCGGCACTGCCGAGCGTCAACGTGCTGACGCGCGCGCCCTCGATCAGCAGCATCAGGTGATCGGCCAGCAGGCTGGGCTGGGCCGCGCCCGCCGCCTCGCACAAGGCAAGCAGGCGCCCGCGCTGCTCGCGCTTGTTCTTCGTCACCACTGGGTAGCCGGGGTGCTCGGCGTGGGCGAACTCGGCCGTGAAATTGATGAACGCGCAACCGCGATAGTTGGGCCGGGTCAGGCGCGCGGAGATCGCCTCGAACAGTGCCCGCAATTGCGCGCGCGGACTGCCTGCACGATCGGCCATCACGCCGTCCCACCACTGCCAGTACAGCCGGTCTTGTTCCTCCAGGAAGGCGCGAATCAGATCGTCCTTGGCGGGAAAGTGCCGATAGAAACTCATCTTGGCGACGCCCGCCTTGGCGATGATGGCGTCCACACCCACCGTGTGGATGCCCTCACGGTAAAACAACTCCAGCGCCGCCCGCAGGATGCGCTCCCGGGCGGATTCCGGTCTGGCAGCGGCCGGAGTTTTTGTCCGGTGCTCTGATTTTATAGATGAATTCACGGACATCGGTTTTCTTTTTGACGTGAGGTAGAACGGTCTGTATCCTGCCGAAGCATAATGGAGATGGGGGAAAGGTGCAAGTCCGCCGGAACGGTACGAAAGGAGAATCCCCGATGCAAAATCCCACGGCCACGGCGCCCCGGCTCCACTACGGGTGGATCGTGGCGGCCACGATGTTCGTCGCCATGCTCGTCGCGGCGGGTGTGCGCTCGGCACCGGGCGTGCTGATCGTGCCCCTGGAGCAGGACCTGGGGTGGTCCCGCGCCACGATATCCCTGTCCGTCTCCGTGAACCTCGTGCTGTTCGGCCTGCTGGGTCCGTTCTCCGCCGCCCTGGTGGACCGCTTCGGCGCGCGCCGCACGATGGTCATTTCGCTCACGCTGCTGGCGGCGGGAGTGGCGGCGACCACGCTGATGACCCGGCCCTGGCAGATGCTGCTGCTGTGGGGCGTGCTGGTGGGTAGCGGCACGGGCATGATCGCGCTGGCGACCGCGGCGATGCTGGTGAACCGCTGGTTCACCGAGCGGCGCGGGATCGTGATGGGCGCGCTCACCGCCAGCTTGGCCATGGGCCAACTGATCTTCCTGCCGCTGATGGCCTATGTGACCACGCAGGCGGGCTGGCGGACGATGGTGCTGATGGTGGCGGGAGCCACTGCGGCGACGATTCCGGTGGTCTTCCTCTGGATGCGCGACCGTCCCTCCGACATGGGCCTGCGCGCCTATGGCGAGACGGGCGCGGCGGTCGTCCAGTCCCCACCCCTGCACAACCCGTTCGTGACGGCCTTGCAGGTGCTGGGCCGGGGCGTGCGCTCGCGGGATTTCTGGCTGCTGTCTTCCACGTTTTTCATTTGCGGCCTCAGCACCAACGGCCTGATCGGCACGCACCTGATCCCGGCTTGCATCGACGTCGGGATTCCGGAAGTGCGCGCCGCCGGGCTGCTGGCCGCCATGGGCGTGTTCAACATGGTCGGCACCACGGCATCCGGCTGGTTCTCCGACCGCTGGAACAACCGCTATCTGCTCTTCTGGTACTACGGCCTGCGCGGGCTCTCGC
>JBGPEV010000581.1:0-2595 GCA_041482995.1 bacterium
CTTCATGGTCGCCACCGCCTCCACGGGATACTTGCCGGAGGCGGACTCGGCGGAGAGCATCACCGCATCCGAGCCGTCCAGCACGGCGTTGGCCACGTCGGACGCCTCGGCGCGGGTGGGGCGGGGGTTGTTGATCATCGATTCCAGCATCTGCGTGGCCGTGATCACGGGCTTGCCCGCCCGGTTGCACTTGGCGATGAGTTGCTTCTGGATGGCGGGCACCTCCTCTGTCGGCATCTCCACCCCCAGGTCCCCCCGCGCCACCATGATCGCGTCGGAGACGGCGATGATCTCGTCGATCACCTCCAACGCCTGGGGTTTCTCCACCTTGGTGACGATGGGGACGCTCGCGCCGTGGCTCTGGAGGAATTCCCGCATGCGCAGCACGTCCTCCGGCCGGCGCACGAAGGACATGGCCAGGTAGTCCACCCCCTGTTCGATGGCGAAACGGGCGTCCTCGAAGTCCTTCTCCGTGATGGCCGGCACGGTGAGGGCGGCCGTGGGGATGTTGATGCCCTTGTTGTTCTTCAACACCCCGCCGACCACCACGCGGCAATGCACGTCGGACCCGTCCACCTGCTCGACGGTGAGGTTGATCAGCCCATCGTCCAGCAGGATCGTGTCCCCGGCCCGCACGTCGCCGGGCAGCCCGAGATAGGTCGTGGAGACTTCCCGCTCCGTCCCCTCGACCGCCCGGCTGGTGATGACAAACGGGGCGCCCGGCTCCAGCGCCGCCTGCCCCGCCTGGAAGCGCCCCACCCGCACCTTGGGGCCCTGCAGGTCCGCCATGATGCCGATGATGCGCCCCGTGTCCTGGGCCGCCAGGCGCACGGCTTCGATCAGGCGCCGGTGCTCCTCGTGCGTGCCATGGGAGAAGTTGTGCCGGGTGACGTTCATCCCGGCCTCGATCAGGCGCCGGATGGTCTCCCGCGTATTGCTGCTGGGACCGAGCGTGCAAACGATCTTGGCCCGGGTGGTCACGGCACCGTTGGTCTTCCCGGCTTGAAGCTGGTTCATACTCCTCGCTCTGTGAAACCGCGCGCCGGCGCGCCCGCTCCGCCGGCCGGCTGCTGAACCGCGGCGGCGGGCGGCGCGCCGGCCGCCCAGCGCGCCCGCCCCAAGCGTTGCATTCTCCCCGGGATTGCAGGCATGAGTATACGAGATTCAGCGCAAAAAGCGGTGCCTGCCGCTACGCCCGCGTGCCGCGACCCGGATCGGCTTGCCATGATCGATTGTCACACCCACTTGACCAGCCCCGAGTTCGATGCCGACCGCGGCGCCGTGCTGGCCCGGGCGCTGGCCGCCGGGATCACCCATCTGGCGATCGTGGGGCAGGATGCGGCCGAAAATAGCGCGGTGCTGGCGGTGGCGCGCCGGCAGGCCGGAACACCCGCGCCCACCGGCGCACCGCGCCTGTTGCCCTTTCTGGGCCTCCATCCGGACCGTTTTGCCGATGGGGAACCGCCCATTTGCCCCGCCGAAATCGAGGCGATCGGCCACGCCATCCGCGCCCAGCAGGGCGCCATCACGGGCATCGGCGAGGTGGGGTTGGACTACTGGCGCTGCCGGAGCGATGAGCGGCGGGCCCTGCAGCGCGAGGCGTTCACGCACCTGGTCGACTTGGCCGTGGAGCTGGATCTGCCGCTCAACGTGCACTCGCGCTCGGCGGGACATCACACGCTCGACCTGTTGCTGGCCCGCGGCGCCCAGCGCGTGCTGATGCACGCCTTCGATGGCAAGGCCGGTCACGCCATGCAGGGCGCGGAGGCGGGCTACGTCTTCTCCATTCCGCCCTCCATCCTGCGCTCCGAGCAGAAGCGCACGCTGGTGCGCGCCCTGCCCTTGGAGTCCCTCGCCTTGGAGACGGACAGCCCCGTCCTGGGTCCCGACGCCGCCCGGCGCAACGAGCCCGCCAATCTGCTGCTCTCGCTGCGGGCCATCGCGGAGATCAAGGGCCTGCCCGAGGCGGAGGTGCGCGCGGTGACCACCGCTACGGCGGCAAGGCTGTTTGGCCTGCCCGTTCCGCAAGGGGAAACGCATGGCTAGGCGCAAGCGGACCGTGGCGCGGAAGTTCCCCCCCGCCCATCCGCGCGGGACGGGAACCCGTGCGGCAGGCTCGGGGCAGGCTCCGGCCCTTCCCACCGGCAGTGCCGAAGGGACCGCCCCCATTGACGCGGACCGTCCCGCTGAGACCGAAACCGGGGCGGCCCAACTGCCCGCCGGATCGGGCGCAACGGCCCAGGACGCGCCGGCCACGGAAGATCTCGCGATCCGCGAATTCCGGGCCGACGACGTGGACGGGTTGTTCTTCCTGGAGCAGCGGTGTTATGAAGCGCCCTCGGCCATGGACTACCCGCAATTGCGGGCCTTGCTGAAAGACCCCGCCATTGCGACCCTGGTGATTGTCGGCCAGGCCGGCGATGCGCCGCGCATGGTGGGCGCCCTGATCGTGCGCCGGGAGCCCGAGCAGGCGCGGCTGACGATGATCTCGCTGCTGGTGGATCCGGACTACCGGCGCCTGGGCCTGGGCCGGCGGCTCGCCGAGTGGGCACAGCGCGCCGCCGCCGCCGCGGGGCTGGCGTCCGTCGCCGCGCC
>JBGPEV010000582.1:0-2586 GCA_041482995.1 bacterium
CCATGTAATCCAGCGCGTGCAGCGTGCCGGTTTCCTGCATGCCCCGCGCGTCCATCAGCTTGACCGCCATGGCGCGCACGGCTTCCTCCGCGTTGGCCTGGATGTGGCCCATGTAGGCGAGCACCACCTGCAGGCCGTAGTGGGCGATCATTTCCTTCAGCAGGTCCACCCCCTTCTGGTTGGCGGCGACCTGGGCCTTCAGGTCGTACAGGTTGTCCTCCAGGCGCCGCGTGCCGGCGATGGCTGGTTCGCCCGGGCGGCGCGGCGTCTTGCCCGGTGCCAGCAGGATCTCGGTGATGCCTTGCTCCTGGAAGCGCCCGCCCGTGACCAACTTGAAACTGGTGATGCACGCGCCCTCCTCCGCCAGCGTGCGGGAAAACGGCGGCACGCTCCCGGGCGTGATGCCCCCGATCTCGGCGTGGTGTCCCCGGCTGGCGACGAAGAACAGGGGCTGACCCTGGTTGAACACGGGGGTGACGACCGTGATGTCCGGCAGGTGCGAGCCGCCGTTGTTGGGGTCGTTGGTCACCAGCACGTCGCCGTCCCGCAGATTTGGGCCCTGGATCTTCACCTGCAGGCGCACGGCGTCGCTCATGGCGCCCAGGTGCACGGGGATGTGGGGCGCGTTGGCCACCAGCCCGCCCAGGGGATCGAAAATCGCGCAGGAGAAATCCAGGCGTTCCTTGATGTTCGTGGACACGGCCGTGCGCTGCAGGGTGCGCCCCATCTGCTCGGCAATGGACATGAAGAGGTTGTTGAAGATGCCCAGTTGCACCGGATCCGCCTCTGCCGCGACCCTGCCCGCCCGCCGGGGCGCATCCACGGTGATCCGCACGTCGCCGAATCGGGTCACCTCGGCCCGGCAGTCGGGCTCGATCACAATGGTGGCGCCGTCCTGGATGATCAGTGCCGGGCCTTCCATCTGGTGGCCCGCCCGCAGGTCCTGCCAGCGGTACACGGCGGTATCGCGCCAGCCGCCCAGGAAGTAGGTGCGGGTCGTCTCCACGGGCCGGATCGGCCCCGTCGCCGGGGCGATCGGTTCTTTCTTCAGCTCGCCGGATTTGCCCACGAGCCGCACGCGCAGGTCGTCGATCAGGACGGGCGCGCCCGTCTCGAAGCCGTATTCCCGCCGGTGGTGCTCGCGGAAGGCCTGCTCGAAGTCGCCCTGGCCGGGCCGGGCGATCATGATGGACGTGATGGAGCCCCGGTAGCGCAGGTTCAGGTAGCGCTGGCCCGCGATCTGCTCCGGCGCGATGCCCTCGTCCCGCAGCGCCGCCCGGCCCTGGGATTCCAGTTCGGCGAAACGCGCTTCCAGGTCCCGCACCGCGTCCGGACTGCACACCTGGCCCGCGGCAGGGGTCTGCAGCTCGCGCACCACGTCGGCCATGCCCATGCCATAGGCGGAGAGAATACCGGCGAAGCGGTGGATGAGAATCTCGCCGATGCCCAGCGCGCGGGAGATGGCGCAGGCGTGTTGCCCGCCGGCGCCGCCGAAGCAGGCCAGCACGTGCTCCTTGATGTCATAGCCGCGCATCACGGACATCTCGCGGATCGGGCGCACCATGGACTCGTTGGCGGCCTGAATGAAGCCCAACGCCGCGTCCTCCACGGAAAACGCGGGCCGGCCCGCCGACCGCTGGTCCGCGTTGATCGCCTCGGTCAACTCCCGCAGCGCGGCCCGGCTGGCGGCCAGGTCCAGCGGCTCGTTTTCCCGCGGGCCGAAGATCTGGGGAAAGTGCCCGGGCAGCAGCCGGCCCAGCACCAGGTTGGCGTCGGTGACGGCCGGCCAGCCCCCTTTGCGGTAGCAGACCGGGCCCGGGTGGGCACCCGCGCTCTCGGGGCCCGTGCGGAACATGCCGTTCTTGTAGAACAGGCGCGACCCGCCTCCCGCCGCCACGGTGACGATGTTCATCTGCGGGGCCTGGATGCGCACTCCCGCGGTTTCCGTCTCGTGGGTCAACTCGAACTCCCCGCCGAAGCGGGACACGTCCGTGGAGGTGCCGCCCATGTCGAAGCCGATCACGGGCCTGCCGTTGGCCGGATCGTAGGTGGTGCGGGAATAGCCCACCACCCCGCCGGCGGGACCCGAGAGAATGGCGCGGCTGCCCAGGAAGCCCTCGGCGTCGATCAGCCCGCCGTGGCTCTGCATGAACAGCAGCTTGGTGTGCTTCAGCCCGTCGGCAAAGCCGCCGCGGAAGCTGGCCAGGTAGCGCTGGATGTGCGGCGTCAAGTACGCGTCCACGGTGGTGGTGTCGCCCCGCGCCACGATCTTCACCGTGGGCATCACCTCGTGGGAGAGCGAGACCTGCGTGAAGCCCAGCCGCCGCGCGATGGCGCCGATGCGCCGCTCGTGCTCCGGGTAGGCGTAGGCGTGCATCAGCACGACGGCCACCGCGCGCAGACCCGACGCGTGCGCCGTCTTCAGGTCCGCCTCCACGCGCGCCGCGTCCAGGGGCCGCAGGATCTCCAGCGTTTCCCCCGTGCCGCCCGTCACCCGTGGGTGCCCGTTGCGGCCCGCGGGCACGTCCGCATGGGTCAGCACCACGCGCTCGTCCGCCTCGATGACCTGGGTGAACAGCAGTTCGG
>JBGPEV010000583.1:0-2581 GCA_041482995.1 bacterium
AGATCGGCGATGTCACGGCTACCCGCCCGCTCAAGCGCTTCTTGCTGGTTCAGGATGTCGGTGGCGCCATTCGGGGTCACGGCCGGGGGGATATCTTTTGGGGCACAGGCCCGGAAGCGGAATGGCTGGCCGGTCACTCCAAGCAGCCCGGCCGGTTGCTGCTGCTGGTCGCCAAGAAGGAGTTCCTGGCAGCCGATCCGAGCACGGCGGGGGCGCGATGAATCGCGCACGCGCGGCATCCGCCCCGGTCCGGTATGTGGACCTGGACCCGTTGCGGCAGGCCGTGCGAGGCGGCGGCGGCCGCCTGACTGCGTCCACGGCCACGGTCTATCAGTTTCTCTCGGATCGCCAGACCCCGGTGACCCTCGACGAGATCGCGGAGGGCTGCCGCAAGCGGCTGCGCAAACCGCCGCACATGGTGAGCCTCTACCGCATCACCCACCGCCTGGAGGAACTGGGATTCGTGCGCAAGGTGGTGTTGGGGGATGGCGTCGCACGTTACGAAACGTCCAGCATCGGCCATCACCACCACGTGGTCTGCACGGCGTGCGGGAGGATCGCCGAGCTCGACAAGTGCGGGATGGAGGCCATGGAGAAGTACGTGCGTGAAGTGTTGCGGTTCAATCAACTGACTCACAATCTCGAGTACCGGGGGGTTTGCGCCCAGTGCGTGCCAGCCCACCCTGAACGGTGAGCGCCCCTGGCCGACATGGATCGCACCTCACGCCCCCCATCCGACCCGCCGCCGCCCACCGTCGGCCAACTGCACTTCAGCGCGGCCGGCCAGATCCTGCGGGCAGACCCGGCCTTCCGCGGTCTGGCGCTCGGGGCGCAACCGCTTGCGGCCCAGGCCAACGTGCTTGAGCTGGACGCCTTGCGGGACTGGGATCTGCCCGGCTTGATGCGGCAGGTGACCCAGTCGCGCGTCGTCGCGGAGAAGGAAATCGATCATTCCCACGGAGCCTCCTCCCATCGGCTGGCCCTGCGCCTGTCCCCGCTCGTCGATCCGGGCGGCACCGTGCGGGAGTTCCTTTTGGAGGCGCAGGACTTGACTGCCCGGCGGGAAGGCGAGCGGAAACTGGAGGTGGAGCGGGAGAATGCGCTTCGCACCGCCCAAATGAAGGGCGAGTTCCTCGCCAACATGAGCCATGAACTTCGCACCCCGCTCAATGCCATCATCGGCTTTCTGCGCCTGGTAGACGATGGCGAGACCGTGGGGCAGGAGGAGCGGAAGGACTACCTCCAAAGTGCCCGCATGGCGGCGATGGGGCTGTTGGAACTGGTCAACAATATCCTCGATCTGTCCAAGATCGAAGCCGACCGGCTGACCCTGGAAACCGTGGAGTTTGAACCGCTCCGGCTCGTGGAGGAAGTCGCCAAGACCCTCGCGCCGCAGGCCCATGCAAAAGGCGTGGAAATCGCCAGTCATGCCGGTGCGGGGGTTTCCCCGGTGCTGCTGGGCGACCCCACGCGGTTGCGCCAGGTGCTCCTGAATTTGGCGGGTAATGCCGTCAAGTTCACCGACGCGGGGGCGGTCACCCTCATCGTGACCCGAGAGGCGGGTCCCGGGGAGGGAATGGCGTTCCGGTTTGCCGTCCGGGATACGGGCGTCGGGATTCCAAAAGCCGTGCAAGGCACCCTGTTCCAGAACTACGTCCAACAAGATGGGTCGATCAGCCGCCGCTTTGGCGGAACCGGGTTGGGATTGGCCATCTGCCGGCAACTGGTGGAACAGATGGGCGGGACCATCGGCGTGGAGAGCGAGGATGGCCAGGGCAGCACGTTCTGGTTCCTGCTCAGCCTCAAGGCGCCGAACGACGCTCCCCGGTCCAAGCCCGGCGTTCTGACGGGAGCGCGGGTGCTGGTCCTCGATCCCTACGCGCCCACGCGGCAATTGACCGCGCTCAACGTGGAAGCGCTGGGTGCGGTGGTTTCCCAGGCGGCGTCGGCCTGGGAAGCCCAGAATCAATTGGAGCAGGAAGCGGCCGCCGGCCGCCCCATTCAATTGGTGGCGGTGGACCATCGCCTGCAGCGGGAGGCGGCCCTCAGCTTCGCCCACGGCGTGCGCACCGCGGCGCTTTCCTTTCGGCCGGATTTGATCTATCTGGCCGCCATCGGCCATTTGGGCGAGCCGGACGCCATGCGGGGCGGCGGCTATTCCGCCCTGCTCACCAAACCGGTGCCCCGGGCGATCCTGGAACAAACGGCGCGGGACTTGCTGCGGAATCAGACGAGCCAGGGATCGGTCTTCGCCCCGCCGCCGCGGAAATCGGTTGGCGAGTTGGCCAACTTGGCGGCCCGGCTTCACGTGCGGGTGCTGGTGGCGGAGGACAACGCGGTCAATCAGAAACTCATCCATGCCCTGCTGACCAAACGCGGCTACCAAGTGGTGCTGGTGCCCAACGGCAAGGCTGCCGTGCACGCCGTGCTCGACGACACCTTCGACATCGTGTTGATGGACGTGCAGATGCCCTTGATGGACGGGCTATCCGCCACGCGCGAAATCCGCCGCCGGGTGCAGGGGCGTCTGCCGATCATCGCCATGACCGCCGATGCCATGGAAGGGGACCGGGAGCGCTGC
>JBGPEV010000584.1:0-2576 GCA_041482995.1 bacterium
GGCCTCACCCTCTCGGCTTCGCCGGGCCCCGCCCTCTCCAAGCGCCAACTGCGGCGCTGGAGAGGGAGTCCTGTGCGCCCACTTTGCCGCCGTGGCTGTGGCTGTTCCCCCTTCTCCAGGCCCGCAGATGGGCCTTGGAGAAGGGCCGGGGTTGAGGCCGCGCGAAGCGCGGGACGGCCCAGCGGATACATCAAGCCCGGACTTTGCACTTGCCCTGGGCAAAACGGGCGAGCGCCGGCAAAGTCGGTTCCCTGAGAATTCCACTCAGTGGCGGTGGGGGTCTCGCCCGCCCAGCGCCGGACGCTTGCGGGAGGCGCCGGCAACTCGGTGCCTCTGGCGGGCGAGACGCCTGCCCCACCGGTCGCGCCCTGGGCACCTGCGATGACTTTGCGGGCGCCCTGCCGAGAAGAGCGGGCGCCGGCGGGGCCTATCCCGCGGGGTCCTCCCCGCGATACACGCAGCCCGAGGTGCACGTCTCCCGCACCACCACCTGCGCCAAACCGGGCAGCGCGGGCGCCAGCCGCTCCCACATCCAGCGCGCCAGGTTTTCGCTCGTGGGATTCCACAGCCCCTCCACCTCATTCAGATAATGGTGGTCGAGCTGCTCCAGCAGCGGCTGACAGGCGGTGGCAATGTCCGCGAAGTCCCGCACCCAGCCCGATTCCGCGCCCACCGGCCCGGAGACGTGCACCTCCACGCGGAAGGAATGGCCGTGGAGCCGCGCGCACTTGTGGGTGGGTGGAACGTTGGGCAGGCGGTGCGCCGCCTCGAATGAGAACTCCTTCCAGATTTGCACGGAAACGTCCTTATCGTATGCCGATGATCTTGTGGGTTTGCAGGCTCAGCCGCCACTGCGGATGCTCCAGGCAATACCGCAGCGCGGCGGCGGTGTTGGCCTGGCGCTCCGGCCCATCCATGGGCTGCAGGCTGAACGTGCGAAAGGGCAAATGGGTGAACTGCTCGGGTGGCGCGCCGGTCTGGGGATAGACGAGCTTCAACTCGTCGCCCTGGGTCAGCACCAGCGGGGCGCCCGCCTTGGGGCTGACGCAGATCCAGTCGATGCCGGGAGGCGGCGGCTGCGTGCCGTTGGTCTCGATCGCCACCTGGAAGCCGGCGGCGTGGAGCGCGTCCACCGCCGGCCCATCCAATTGCAGCAGTGGCTCGCCGCCCGTACACACGACGAAGGGTTGGGCGCGCCCGGCACCCTCGAAGGGCCATGCCGCCGCGACCGCGCGGGCCAGGTCTTGCGCCGTGGCGAAGCGCCCGCCGTCCGGCCCGTCCGTGCCGACGAACTCCGTGTCGCAGAACCGGCAGACGGCTTGGGCGCGATCCCGCTCCAGGCCCGACCAGAGGTTGCAGCCGGCAAAGCGGCAGAACACGGCCGGCCGGCCCACCCAGGCGCCCTCGCCCTGCAACGTGTAGAAGATTTCCTTGACGCCATACGTCATCGCTGTCGATCCATCCCCACTGGGTTCCGGGACAAGTGCTCAAGGCATCAGCGTTGCCCAGGCGTTGACCGCTGTCAAACCGGTGCGGGCGGCGTACCCGTGCGGACCGCCGCGGGCCATCCTTGCCTGACGCCGCACTGTCGTTGCGCTCACTGGGCAAATGGGCCACAATGGCGCAACTTTTCGTGGCCCTCTGGCGGGGGAACCCCGTTCAGGACGGCGTGGGGGCGCGGCCATCGGAGGCCGGGCGCGGCGTAGGCCGCCCGTGGACACGGCGCACGCCGCCATCGCCCGCGGCTGATGCCGCCATCGCGCAGGAAAGCGGGGATGCTGCAACCACAGGACAAGGCCGGGTCCATCCACCCCACGGCCATCGTACATCCCAAAGCCGAGTTGGGCGCGCGGGTGACCGTCGGCCCCTACTGCGTGATCGGCGCCGACGTGGTCATCGGCGACGACTCCGAGTTGGCCAGCCACGTGACCATCGAGAGCGGCACGACGCTGGGGCGGGGCAACAAGCTCTTGGGCCACTGCGCCATCGGCGGCGATCCCCAGGACAAGAAGTACCACGGCGAGCCCAATTCGCGGCTGGAGATCGGGGACAACAATCTGATCCGCGAGTTCGTAACGGTCAACCGGGGCTCTCCGCACGGCGGCGGAGTGACGCGCATCGGCAGCGGGAACTGGATCATGGCCTATTGCCACGTGGCGCACGACTGCCAGGTGGGGAACGACACCATTTTCGCCAATGCCTCCACCCTGGGCGGCCATTGCACGGTGGAAGACCGGGTGTACATGGGCGGGTTCACGGCGGTGCACCAGTTCTGCACGATCGGCACGCTCACCATGACGGGCGGGCACACCATGATCGCCCAGGACGTGCCCCCCTACGTGATCGCCTCGGGCAACCGTGTGCGGCTGTATGGCGTGAACAAGATCGGCATGGAACGGGCCGGACTCACCGCCGAGCAGATCCGGGACGTGCAGACCGCCTACAAGATCTTCTTCCGCAGCAAGCTGCCGGCCCAGCAGGCGCTGGACCAGATCGACAAAGAATTCCCCGCCGCGGCGGCCGTGCAACATTTCTCCCAGTTCATCCGCAACTCCAAGCGCGGCATCTGCCGCTGA
>JBGPEV010000585.1:0-2574 GCA_041482995.1 bacterium
CCAAGCCTCCTTGGCCCGGCCGAAATCCGCGATGCTCTCGCAGTCCTCCGCACCGCAGATCACCCCAAAAACAACGATCACCAACATCTCGTCCAACCGGTGCCGCACCCCGCGTGCATCCCGTGGGTCCACCACCGATTCTAACTGTTCCCGCAATCCCGGTTCCATCCCTGGTCTCCGAGTTAGGGTTGCCCATCGACTCCCCCTAACCCTTTGGACCACAACTCATTGAAAACGAAAAGAGTCTCGGACTTTGTTGCGGCCCTGGGGCCCGCTCAACATGTGCCCAAATCGTTCCCCCTGACCGTGCCGGTCCCGTCCCTTGTTGCCATCGTTCGAACGGACTATGTTCGGGTGGATCAAAGTTCCATTCTGAACCAACGGCGAATCCCAACGGAACGGAGGGGTCTTGCGGGGTCGCGGCGTTTCGGAAGCGGACGTGGTGGGCGCCATCTACGCAGCGGCGCTGGAATCGGCCCAGTCCGGCGCCGACAAAGCGTGGGGCCCGAGCCTCGCCTTGCTGCGCACCTACCTCAATTGCCCGTCCCTGCAGATTTTTCAGGAAGACTTGGCCACGCGCCGGGCGAGTTTCGCCATCATGGACGGACTCGATCCTTCCATGATGAAATCGTTCTACGAGCACTATCTGTTCCTGGACCCCAACTACGAGGCCAAGAAGCGCCGTCCCCTGGGAAGCGTCACCGCCAGCAATTTCCTGATGCCGGACTCCGATTGGGAAAACCTGGAGTGGTACTACGATTTTACGCGCCCGCAGGGCATCTTCTACCAGATGGGCGCGCTGCTCGTGCAATCCCCGGGTCTGTTGGCGGGCATCGGCATCCAAAGACCGCGCTCCGCCGCCCCGTTTTCCGCCTCGGACGCCCGCCGCCTGCGGCGTCTGGTGCCCCACCTGCAGCGCGCGTTCCAGGTCGCACGGCTGCTGGCCGCGGAGGCCGCCTCGCGCTCGACCTTGCAGGACCTGCTGGAGCGCCTCCCCCACGGCGCGATTCTGCTGAACCGGCGCGGGCAGGTGGTGGCCATGAACCGCGTTGCCGTGGCGTTGGTGAATGCGCGGGACGGATTGACTGAAGCTCCGGATGGGTTGGCGGCCAGCCATCCCCGTGACCGGCGGTTGCTGCGGGAATTGATCGGCCAAGTGTTGTCGCTGGCCCGGGGCGAAGGGGTTCCTGCCTGCGATCCGTTGCGGGTGCGCCGCGCATCGGGGCGCCCAGATCTCCAAGTGCTGGTGACTCCGCTGCGAGTGGGTTACGGCGAGGAGGTGGGTTCGGGTGGGTGCCAACCCGGCGCCCTGGTGATCGTGGCCGACCCGGAGGTCCACCCGCAGCCGTCCCGCCGGGCGCTGCAAGCTTGGTTTGGGCTGTCGCCTGCCGAGGCCCAGGTCGTCTGTCACCTGGTGGAAGGGCTTGAGCCGGTGGAGATTGCCGGGCGGCTCGGCCTTTCGCACAACACCGTACGCGCGCATCTGCGCTCTATATTCAGCAAGATGGACGCGCCGCGGCAAAGCATGGTGATTCGCAAGGTTCTGGCAAGCCCGGCCCTGGCGCGCGACTCCGTGCAGACCGGTCGCTTGTGAAGCCGCTCGGCAATGCCGGTCCGGCTCGCCTTGCCCGGCCGTCTCGGGACTTGGATCGAGAACATCAGGCGCTCGGGTTGCCGCCGGCGCTCCATTCCCCGGGCTGGGCTGGGGGCATTCCGGCCTGGGAAGGATGAGGGGTGCGCCTTGACCCACTCCACCCCCCGATTTATGCTGGAATACAGAGTATTGGTGGCTGTCCCTTCCTTGGTGAGGCCCGGTTGAATACCCACGGTGTGTCCGCTCCGCGAGCGCTGCTGCTGGCCGTCCAAACCCCCGATCAAACCCAGTTGTCCTTCACCGATTCCCTGCAAGAGTTGCGCGACTTGGCGGCCAGCGTGGGCTGCCAGGTGGTGGGCGAACTGGTGCAGGCGCGTGCGCGGATCGACCCCGGCACCTTCATTGGCGCGGGCAAGCTGGAGGAAGCGCGGGCCGAGGTGCTGGTCAGCGGCGTGGACGTGGTGATTTTCGACAACAACTTGTCGCCCTCCCAGGGCACCAAGGTGGAGAAGGCGCTGAAGGTGCTGGTGATGGACCGCACCCAGTTGATCCTGGAGATCTTCCGCCGCAACGCCCGCACGCACCAGTCGCGCATGCAGGTGGAACTGGCGCAGTTGGAGTACATGCTGCCCCGCCTGGTGGGGATGTGGGCGCACTTGGACCGGGAGCGCGGCGGCATCGGCGGCAGCAAGGGCGCGGGCGAAAAGCAGATCGATATCGACCGCTCCTTGATCCGCCACCGCATCGCCAAGCTGAAGAAGGAGCTGCGCCACGTGGAACAGGAGCGACGCACGCAGAAGAAAGGGCGCACCAACTGCTTCCAGGTGAGCCTGGTGGGCTACACCAATGCCGGCAAGTCCACCCTGATGAACCGGCTGACCGACGCGGACGTGGTGGTCGAAGACCGCCTGTTCGCCACGTTGGATTCCACCACGCGCGTGATGCTGAAGGCCTTCCAGCCGCGCATCCTGCTCTCGGAC
>JBGPEV010000586.1:0-2573 GCA_041482995.1 bacterium
AGGAGATGCTCTCCGACTACAACGTGCACGGGGAGTTGGTGGATTTGCCGGCGATCGTCGCCCGCATGCTCTGGCCGAACCACCCGCTCGGCCAGTCCATCACCGGCACGCCGGAGACCCTGGCAGGGCTCACGCTGGATCACCTGCGTGCGCAACTGCGGGACCACGTGTACCCCGCCAACGCAATTCTGGGCGTGAGCGGCAACGTGCGCCCGGACGCCGTGTTCCGCGCGGTGAGGCGCCACCTGGGCGATTGGCGGCATCCCGAGCAGACGCCCCGCCGCCCGCTCGCGGTGAACGGCAATGGGCAACCCGGCCCGGCGATCAAGACGGTGCCCGACGCCGACAACCAGTTCCACGTCCAACTCAGCTTCTCCGCCCCCGGCTACAACTCGCCCGAGGAGGTGCCGCTACTGGTGCTCACCCGCGTGCTGGACGACGGGCCCAACAGCCTGTTGCAGCGCATCGTGCGGGAGGAGCGCGCCCTGGTCTATGGCATCACCGCGGGCTATACGGGCTACCAGGACGCCGGCCAATTCGACATCGCCACCAGCGTGCGCGCGGACCGGCTGGCCCCGCTGCTGGATACCCTGACGGAGGTGGTGCGGCGCCTGCGCAACGAGGGCCCGGGCCTGGCGGATTTGGAGGGGGCGCGGCTGCGCCACCGCTACGACCTGGAATTCGGCCGCGATTCCCTGTACGCCTGGGTGGACCGCTACGCGTGGCCGCTGCTCTATTCCACCGTGCGGGTGGAAGCCGAAGAACTGGAACAGGTCGCGGTGGTGACCGCCGGGCAGATCCAGTCCCTGGCGGAGCGGCTGCTCACGCTGGAGCGGTTGCACGTGGCCGTGGTGGGTCCGGTGGACGATCGGACGGAAGAGACGGTGCGGAACGCCCTGCGGCGCTGGTAGCTGCGCGGGACCGAGGCGCGGCGAGGGGCGGCTAGGACAGGCAGCCGGTCGCCGGCGCCGTCACGTCCGCATTCTGGTGGTCCCGGCAGCGGTTCAAGTCATCCAGGTACGGGAAGAACGGATCGACCTCCACCGCCACCTCCGCGCAGGCATCGCGGGAGCACGTGGGGATTTCCGCGAAGTAGCGCTGCCAAAACTTGCCCAGTTCCTGTTGTTGGGCGGGAGGTGCCTTGATCGTGGATTCCATGGATGCCCCTTCGGCAGCGCGCAATGGGTACGAATCGTGACGCACCCATTTGCTCCCAAGAATGTGGCGGAAACATGGAGTCCGTCTGTAACTTCCGTGCAGGCGGGCGGGACCTCGGCACATCTGTTCATCTGCCGCAGCGGCTACGAGCGGGTCCTGGCCGCAGAATGGTCGCGATTCCGGTCTCCGGCACCCCGTGGGCCTGAAAATTCAGCGCTCCCGGCCGGGAGCGGCTGGGTGAGCGTGGCCGCGACGGAGTCCCTGCCCCCCGCACCCTTCATCTTCGAGCGGCAGCGCTTGCCCCACGCCCGCTTTGGCACTGGGGACGATCTGACGGCGTTGGCCGCCGCCCTGGCGGCCGAGGCGGGGCCCAGCGTCGCCAATAGCGCCGCCTGGACGCTGCACGCCTTCGCGCCCGATCCCGACAGCGAGGAATCCCGCACGCGCGAGGCGCAAGCCCTGGAGCGGCGCATCCTGGAGCGGATGCGCGGGGCGTACCCCGCGGCATGGCCCCACTACCGTTCGCCCGGGGAGGCCGGTGTTACGTACATTTGGCAAATCTGCCGCGTGGCCGGCGGCGCCTGGAGCAGCGTCGCGCCCCTGGCGGCGTTGTCCGACCCCTGGCCCGGCGGCGTGCACCGCATGCCCGCGGACCCCCTTGCGCCGTCCCGCTCCTATCTCAAGATCGAGGAGGCGCTGGATGTGATGGCCTTCGACCTGCGAATCGCCGCCCCGCGGCCCCCCGAATCCGTGGTGGACCTGGGCGCCGCACCCGGCGGGTGGACCTGGGCCTTCGTCAAGCGCGGCTGCCGCGTGTTCGCCGTGGACAACGGGCCGCTCAAGTTGCGCGGCTCAGGCGATATGGGCGGCGAGGCGGTGCACCTGCGGGAAGATGGCCTGCGCTTTCGGCCCCAGGATCATGTCCGCACCCCCGTGGACTGGCTGCTGAGCGACATGCTGATCGCGCCCGGCGTGGCGCTGGGCCTGCTGCGGCGCTGGATCGCGGGCGGCTGGGCGCGGCGCCTGGTGGTCAATCTGAAGCTACCCCAGACCGATCCCCTCGTGGCGCTCGCGCCCATCCAGGACTATCTGCGGGGCGTGCCCGGCCTGCGCTTCCGCCTGCGCCAGCTTTATCATGACCGGCGCGAGGTGACGCTGATGGGGGAGCTGAAGGTCGAGACGAAGCGATCCAAGGGGGAAAAACCGAAGCGCGGCGCTGGGCGGTCCGCACGCCCCCAGGGTCGGCGCCAACCGCCGCAGCGCAAGCGGGGGCGGCGCTAGCCCGGATATTTCACCAAAGGGGAGGCGAAATCCCTTAGAATCCCTGTGTTGACAAGGCGGCAAAGCCTTCAGGGAGGAGGGATTTCGCCATGACGATTCGTAGCAGGGATCAACTAGACTTTCCAGGGTGCCAA
>JBGPEV010000587.1:0-2572 GCA_041482995.1 bacterium
CACGATGAGCGGATGGGCGGGATTGATCTCCAGGATCTTCGGCGGCGCCTGGTAGTCCTGGCCGATCATGCGCATCACCTTCTGCATGTTGGCCGCCGTGCTGTCCGGGTTGACCAGCGTGGCCGGGCTGTCCACCAGCCGCTTGGACGGGTTGATGCCGCCAACGCGCTCGCCCAGGGTGGATTTGAGGTAGGCCAGCAGGCCGTCCAGGTCCGTCCCTGCCAGGGTCTCCTTGGACTGCGGCGGCTCCGGGGCCGCGTTCTTGAACGCCTCCAGGTCCGCACTGTCGATGGAAGCGAACGGCTTGCCCTCGAACTCGGTGAGGCTGGCCATCATGAAATCGTCCACCGCGCGGTCCAGCAACAGCAGCACCTCCAAACCCTGCCGGCGGAAGAACTCCAGGTTGGGGTGCCGCTCCGCCGCCTCGCGGGAAGGCCCGGAGAAGTAGAGGATTTCCTGCTGGCCCTCCCGCATCCGCCCCACGTAGTCCTTCAGCGAGATCCAGGCGGCGGGGTCCAGCGTGGACTGGAAGCGCGCCAACTCCAACAGACGCTCGCGGTTGGCGGCATCGCCGGAGAGCCCCTCCTTCATGACGCGGCCGTACTGCTTCCAGAATTCCCCATAGCGCTCCGGATTGGCCTCCAGCAGGCTCTTCAACTCGCGCAGCACCCTGCCTGTCAGGCTGGTGCGCAGCTTGGCGAGCAGCGGGCTCTTCTGCACCGTCTCCCGCGAAACGTTGAGCGGCAGATCCTCGCTGTCCACGATCCCGCGCAGGAAGCGCAGGTAGAGCGGCAGCAGGTCCTGGCTGTCCGCCTGGATCATCACCTTGCTGGCGAAGAGCTGCAGGCCGAAGGCGGTCGGGCTGTACAGCACCTCGTTGGTGAGGCGCTTGGGAACGTAGAGCAGCGCCTTGAATTGCACGGGCGCTTCGATCGCGATGTGCATCGCGTGCAGGGGATCGTCCGTCTCGTGGGTCAAGAACTTGTAGAACTCCCGGTACTGCTCCTCCGTGGGCGTCCCTTTGGCTTGCGCCCAGATCGCCTCCTGTGCGTTCAATTGCCGGGCTTCCATCCGGATGGGATGGGCCACGAAGTTGGAGTAGCGCTTGACGATCTCCTCCACGCGCCGCGCGCCGCAGAACTCCTCCGCGTCGGGTTTCAGCTCCACGCGCACGCTGGTGCCGCGCCGGGTGCGCTCGCCCGGGAGCAGGGTGTACTCGCCCGCACCTTCGGAAACCCAGCGGGTCGGCGCCTGGGCGGCATCGGCGGGGCAGGTATCGACCACGACCCGCTTGGCGACCATGAACACGGAATAGAAGCCCACGCCGAACTGGCCGATCATGTTGATGCGCCGCGAGGGGTCGGCCGCCGCCAGGTCGCGCACGAACTCCAGGGTGCCGGAGCGGGCGATCGTGCCCAGATTGCGGATCGCCTCGTCCCGCGTCATGCCCTGCCCGGTGTCGGAGACCGTGATCGCGTGCTGCTCCTTGTCCAGCTCCAGCGTAATCGCCAGCGCCTCGTCCTTGTCCCGCAGATCGGTGCGCGTGAGCAGGTCGAATTTGAGCCGGTTGATGGCGTCGGACGCGTTCGAGATCAACTCGCGCAGAAAAATCTCCCGCTCGGAATAGAGCGAATGGACGATGATCTGCAGCAACTGCCGCATCTCCGCCTGGAACGCGTGCACTTCGCCGGCCGGCGCTTGCGTGCCCGCCGTGGGACTCGTGGGTTCAGTGGTCATGGTTCCGCGTTTTCTTCCCTTGCGACTCGAGCCCGGCCGGGCGCCCCGCGCGACGATTAATTTGTCCGTCAATTCGCATCGTTACAAAATTTTTCCACATGTCTTGCAGCCGGTCAAGCGGCGCGGCAGGCGGGACAACCGGGTCGCCCAAGGGGTTGTGCCCTGCCGCGGGCCTTTCTTTCGCCCGGCGCTCCCTACTGTCTCACTTCACTGGAACGGGCGGCTTTTTCAGCCAAAGGGTCAGTTTCTCCATATCCATGGGCTGGGCGAACAGGAACCCCTGCACCTCCTCGCAGCCATGGGCGCGGAAGAACTCCAGTTGCCCGGGCTCCTCCACGCCTTCGACCACCACGCGCAGCTTCAGGCTGCGGGCCAGGGCGACGATGCTCTTGGCGATCGCCTGGTCGTTGGGGCGGTCCAGGATGTGGCTGACGAAGGACTTGTCGATCTTGAGCGTGGTGAGCGGGAAGCGGCTCAGGTAGCTGAGGGACGAGAAACCGGTGCCGAAATCGTCGATGGAGAGCTGCACGCCCAGGTCGCGCAGCGCCTGCAGCTTCTCGATGGCCGCCTCGATGTCCTGCATCAGCAGGGATTCGGTGATCTCCAACTCCAGTTGCTCCGGCGCCATGCCCGTCTCGCGCAGCACGGCGGCCACGTTGTCCACCAGGTCCGCGCGCTGGAACTGCCGCGTGGAAAGGTTCACGCACAGCCGCAGGCCGGACGGGGCAGCGCCCCGGAGCGCCCGCACCTGCTGGGCGGCGTGCCGGAGCGCCCATTCGCCCACGGAGAGGATCAGCCCGGTTTCCTCCAGGATCGAGATGAAGCGGTCCGGACC
>JBGPEV010000588.1:0-2560 GCA_041482995.1 bacterium
AGGAGAATGCCCAGGTTGCTCGCCAGGAAGCTCTTCCCGACGCCACCCTTGCCCCCGCCGATCGCGATAATCTCCTTGTCCTGGATGATCTGACCCACAGGACTCCCTTCCCGCCTGGCGATTGCGTGCGGCCCCGGCCGCTGCTGGGAATCGGCCGCATTGAGTCCGATCGGCGCCCAGCGCGAACGGCCTGCTCCCCGCTGGAACCTCATTCCGCAATGGGAACAGGGGTGCCTGCCCGCCGCCCGAAAACGAGCGGTCAAGCCGTTTCAAGCAAGAACCTGACCATCCCTGGAAAATGAGCGACCCAGAATGCCGTTTCCGGTGGGAACTGTCCCGCAGTCAGCGGGCCATCCGCAACAACCCGACGGCCAGCAAGGCGAACGCCACGTTGATGCTCCAGGCGGACAACGCCGGGCCCACGAATCCCCCCTTGCCCAAGGTGTAGAGGATTTGGGTACCGACCATGAACAACAATCCCGTCAGCAGCGTGATGGCCAGTTCTCCAGCCACCCGGGCGCGCCGGAAGTGGAATTGCGAAAGGGGCGTTCCGATCAACACCATCAAGAATGGCGCCACCACGGCCGCCACCTTTTGCAGCCATTCCATCCAGTACACCTCCACCCGCAGCCCCTGGCTTTCACGCTGCTTAATTTCCTGATACAAGTCAAGGAACGGCGTGTGGTGGGCATCCAGTTCCGCAGGCTTGAACACGTCCGGAAACTCGTTGGGAGCGAGTTCCTTGCGGGCGTTCTGCCGCAGGGACCAGCCGCCAGAGCCATATTCCCGTTCGATCGTATCGGAAAACTCCCAGCGCTCCTGCCCATCCCGCCGCCCCGACGGCAGGGAATTCACCTGGGTCAGTTCGAACGGACCCTCCCGCCAGACGAAGGCGCGCACTCCGGAGAGGGTCTTGTCCTTCAAATCCGCGAAATCCATATAGATGATGGCGCTGCCCAGGGTGCGCCACTGATGGGTGGAAACACGGGAATTGGCCTCCTCGTCTGGATGCAGGTGCCTGTACAAATAATTCTGGTTAAGATAAGCGAGAGTCGAGACCAGCAGCAGGACGGAGAAAAGCGGCAACATCAAGCGGAACAGTCCCATGCCGCTGGCCTTCATGGCCACCAGTTCCGACGTGCGGCTGAGGGCGGAAAAGGTCAGCACCGTGGCGAGCAGCACCGTCATGGGCAGCAGGATTTCGATCAGGCCCGGCAGGGTTCTCACCGTCTTGTCGAGGAACTCCTGGAAGGCTTCCCAGGAGGAGAAGGCTTCATCGATATTGCCGAAGAGCGCGGCGATGACGATCAGCATCACCAGGGCGGTGAGCGTTGCCAACCAGTTCCGGAAGAAGTCCCGGGCGACGTAGCGGAACAATACGCTCATGAGGGCAACGGAACAGGGGCTGGGAAACCAGCGTTGAGTCCACAGGAGCGGCCACCCGGGCGCACTGCCCCGGCTGGCGCTCCCCGGGGGAAAGCTGCCATTATGCAAGCCCGGCATGCCTGCGGAACTGGGAGTCGACCGTGATCAACAAATCCATCCTGGTTTTGGAGGAGAACTCCGTCGTGCACGGGCTGGTGGCATCGGCCCTGGACGTGGACGGCCTGACGCTGCACCACGAGTTCAATCCCGCAAAGTACGTGGACCGCGCGCGCAACCTGAAGCCGGACCTGATTCTCGTCAGCAACGCCGATCAATTCAACAACTACTCCATCTGCCGCCAACTGAAAACTGGCCCCGGCGGCGGCCCGCCCTTGGTGCTGCTCGCCAATTCCCGCGATGCGCTGGATGCCGCGCGTCTGCGCGACCTGCGGGTGGATGGCGTGGTGCGCAAGCCGTTCGAGGCGAGCGACCTGCAGGAGCAGGTGAGCAAGCACCTGCGCCTGCCGGACCTGGTGGGCGCCGCCTACGAGTACCGCCAGTCCCAGTCCGCCCGGGAAGCGATGTTCGACCCCCTGGCCCAGTTGGAAGTGCTGGACGAGGAAACGGTCACGATGATGAAAACCACCGGGGCCGGAATCGCCACGCCCGTGCCCGAGGTGGATTTCAGCGCGGAGCTGAGCGACGAGGCGGCCTCCGCCGAATCCGCCGCGACCGAGGACCTGATGGCCGCCCGCATGACCGAAGCGGCGACGGTGTACCGGGAGGAGCGCGGCATCCTGACGGAAACGCGCACCGAGCGCACCGTGGAACGCATGCTGGAAGGCGCCCAATCGCCCTTGCCCCTGGCGGACTTCGACGACAGCGATCTGGCCCAGTTCCCGCCCGCCGAGGGCGAAACGCTGTTGGAAGCCTCGACCTTCGAGCAGGAAGACCTCTCCCAACCCTTCCCCGGCATGCGCGCGGGGGAAGAAGACCACTTCGAGGAACTGGGCGTCGAGGACCTGCTGGACGAGGAATCCCTGGAGGAATCCGGACAACTCGCCCTCGCCGCCGAAATCGGCAAGCCGCCGGAGCAAGCGCCTCCGCTGGAGCTGCGGCCTTCGGCGCTGGACCAGATCGACGTGGAGCTATCCGCCGCCGATCTGACGGTGCAGGCCGCCGCCAGACTCGAGCC
>JBGPEV010000589.1:0-2556 GCA_041482995.1 bacterium
TCCAGGCGCCGGGGGTATTCGGCCAGTCCACGCGCGGAGACGTCTCCCGCACCCAGCGCCTCGTGGGCCACGTCGGCTGCCAGAATGCCCGAGTGCATCGCGTAGTGGACGCCCTCGTAGATCACCCCCGCGGCCAGCACGAGGGCGGCCGCGTCGCCGATCAGCATCAGGCCATCCCGCACCAACGTGGGGCGCATTTGCAATCCCCCTTCCGGCACGATGTGGGCGCCGTACTCCAGCCGCTCGCCGCCCTGGATCAGCCGGCGCACGGCGGGTTGGCGCTTGAACGCGTCCAGCGCGTCGGTGATGGCGATGCCCTGCCGCTCCAGGGACGGCAACTGCGCGACAAAGCCCACGGAGAGCGTGTCCCGGTTGGTGTAGATGAAGCCGCCCCCTTGCAGTCCCTGGGGCCATTGGCCGACGAACAGCGCCGCGCAGCCGCCGCCGGAGTCGATCTGGAAGCGGTCCTCGATGGTCTTCTCAGGCAGCGCCAGCACCTCCCGTGCCCCCAGGCTGTAGTGGGCGGGGTCTCGTTCGTGGATCAGCCCGGCCTGCTTGCCCAGCAGCGATAGGATGCCGTCCGCCGCGATGACAACGGGCGCGCGCACGGTTCCCTGCTCGCGCCGCGCCACCACGCCCACCACGCGGCCCTGCTCGATGACCAGTTCATCCACGACGGTCGAAGCCGCCAGCACGGCGCCCGCCGCCACCGCCTGCTCCGCCAGCCAGCGGTCGAAGCGGCTGCGGTACGCGGTGAAGCCGTTGTAGGGCGCCTCGCCAAAGGGATCGCAGGCGAAATCCACGTTGACGCTGCGTTCCCCGGCGAGGAAATGCGTCGCGTGCCGCGTGACCGGGCGCTCGATCGGCGCCTCGTGGACGAAGTGGGGGAAGTGCTGCTTCAGCTCCAGGGAGTAGATCATCCCCCCGAACAGATTCTTGGCGCCGGGATACGGGCCGCGCTCCAGCAGCAGCACCTTGCGCCCGTGCCGCGCCAAGCGCCATGCCGCCGTGCTGCCTGCCGGCCCGGCCCCCACCACGATGGCATCGTAGTCCCAGCGCTCGTTCGGCATTTCGTTTTCAGCAAAGAGAAACTGCAAACTGCCTTTTCACCACAAAGGACACAAAGGGCACGAAGGAAAAATTCATTTCTGGTCTCGCAGTCCTTTGTGTCCTTCGTGTCCGGAGCCTGCCCTCGAGCGAAGCGAAGGGTGGTGAATGGTTTTTGTCGTTGGCGGTTAGCCCATGCGCGGCGCGACGGACGTCCGCCCGGGCACGGCAATGGGCCGGCCCTGCTCCAGCCGCCGGATCAGGGCGGGCAGCACGGTGTGCAAGTCGCCCACGATGCCCAGGTGGGCCGCCGCCAATATGGGCGCTTCGGGATCGCTGTTGATGGCGATCAGCGTCTCGGGATTCTTCACGCCCACCATGTGATAGGGCGCGCCGGAGATGCCGACGGCCACGTAGAGCTTCGGGGTGACGATCGCGCCGGTGAGGCCCACCTGCTTGGCGAACGGCAGCCAACCCTCGTCGGCGGCCGGCCGCGTGCCGGCCACCGTGGCGCCGAGCAGGTGCGCGAGCCGCTCCACGAGCGCCACGGCGTCCGGCGAGAACGCGCCGCGCCCGAAGGCGACGATGCTCTCTGCCTCGCCGATGCGCAGACGCTTGGGATCGGGCGGGAGAACGGACAACCCAGGGAACGGTGCGGCCGCGACAGGCCGGCCTTCCACGGACACCGGGCCCCACAACGGGAGCGGGGGCGCGGCCTCTCCCACGGCGCCTGGTAGCAGCGTGACCACCAGCGGGGCCTCCTGGGGCATGGTCACGATGGCCTCGTATTGGTCGCCCAGCGCGGGCCGGGCCACCACATAGCGGGTGCCGTCATGGGTGACGCTGGTGGCGCCCGGGACATAGACGCCCCCGCATTCCGCCGCCCAGAGCGGCGCGGTCACGGTGCCGAACGCGTCGGCGCAGAACAGGGTGACGGCGGGCAGCGCGCCCAGGGCCAGGCTCGCCAGCGGGGAGCGGCCCCCCGTGACGACGGGGTGTTGCGGCTGCTCCCCGGCGGCGAGCCGCACCGCCGCGACGCCCCAGCCCGCCAGCAGGGCCGATTCCTTGTCCGTAGGCGCGCGGTCCGCCAGGGCCACCAGCGCCGCGTCCAGGCGCCGGGCCAGGGCACGGGCCTCGTAGAGCACTTCCGCCAAGGCGGGCAGGAGGTGGCCGTCGCCGCCGCGGGCGAGCCAGACCCAGATCGGTGCGCTGTCCGGCGCTATTGCCATAGTACCGCCCCGCCCAGCGCCTCGGGATTGATCTGGCGCGCGGCGCGATGGCCGTCCAGGATCGCCTCTCCCACGTCCTTGGGCGCCAGGGCATCCCCCACCCGCACAACGTGCGGCACACGCCCTTGCAGTGCGAAGAACAACTCGTTGCGCGGGCGGCCGTGATTGACCGGGACGATCAGGTCCACGCCGGGCAGGGGCCGCTGAGCGCCGCTGTAGATGTCCAGCAATACCGGGTCGGCGGTGACGTCCAGCACGATGTGCCCCGTCAGTACCGCCA
>JBGPEV010000590.1:0-2549 GCA_041482995.1 bacterium
CATCGCTCCCGCTCCTGCTGGCGTCCTTGCCGAGAAAACCTCCATGCGTATACATTGCCACAGCCTCACGCCAATTGGACCCCCCAACCGGGCACGGCAAGGCAAATAATTCACAGCCTCTCAGAATGACTCTCTTCGTAAGTCTTCGCGACTCGTCATTCTGAGCCCTTCGGTGCCCTCAAGGGCAGGCTCCGCGAAGAATCCCTGGTCATCATCGAGGTGCAACCCATTGGGGCTGGTTTCAATCTGTGTCATCCGTGAAATCCGTGGATGCTGTTTCTTGCCAATTCCTACCGCTCACGGAAGTGTTCCTCCATGGCGGTCTGCAGGCGGCGGCTGAGTACCCAGGCCAGCTTGCGCAGAATCTTGCCGCCCGTGCTGGGGGCGCTCTCGATGATCTGGTCCAGATCGCCCCGGAACAGCGCCAGCAGGTCCGTGGGGTCCAGCGCCCGGGCGGACATCAGGCGGTTCTCCTCGTGCAGCAGGGCGCCTTCGCCGAAGAACATGCCCTGTTGCAAGGTGGAGAGCTTGACCAACTCGTGGCCCGTGGCGTCCTGGCGGAACAGCTCCACCGCGCCGCGCTTGATGAGAAACAGCACGGCGCCCGGTGTGCCCTGCTCGAAGATCAGTTCCCCGGCGGCATAGGTGCGCTCGTGGACGATGCCTGCCACGCGCTTCAACTCGCGGCGGGAGAGGGACTCGAACAGGGGGATGCCGGCCAGGAATTCCAGGTTGGTGAGCGGCCGCTGTTGGCGGCGGAACAGATAGCGGAACAGGGCCGACTCCCGGCCCCTGGCCTGCGTACCCGGCCTTGGGGTGGGGCCCTCGACGGGAACCGGTTGTGCGGAACCCGGCGGCGCGGCATCCGCCGCCGCCAGGGGGTTGCTGGGATCGCTGCTCATGGCACAAGCTCCCACGCCGGCCCGCGGGCCGCGGGGCCGGGGATTCGGGTCATCGCTACTCCACGTCCTCGAACCGGGCGCTGGGGCCGCGCGCCACGGCCCGGGGGCGGCGCAAGCGGCCGGCCAGCGTGCGCAGTTCGTCCACCGCCAGGATGGACGCGGCCACGCCGATCACTTGGGCCCATTGCGGGCCGGTGAGCGCCGTGGTGTGGAAGATCTTCTGGGCCGGCGCCCATTCCACGGCCAACACCTGCAGCAGGGCCACCATGCTCACGGAAATCCAGAACATGCGGTTGGTGAAAAAATAGCGGGAGATCACGGAGCCCCGCTCGGAGCGCATATTGAAGACGTTGAACACCTGGAAGAAGACGAACACCGTGAACGCCGCCGTCAGCGCCTGTTCCGGCGTTCCCGTGCGCTGCACGTACATCATCAGCCCCAGGGTGCCCAGCACCATCCAGCCGCCGAGGAACAGAATGCGCACGAGCCGCTCGGCGGAGAGGATCTGGGCGCCGGGCGTACGCGGTTTCTCCAGCATGATCTCCGAGCGCGACGGCTCGAGGCCCAACGCCATGGCGGGCGGCCCGTCCATGATGATGTTCACCCAGAGGATCTGGATCGGGTTGAACGGATCCGGCAGGGCCAGCAGGGAGGCCGTGAGCATGGTGATGATGGCGCCCACATTGGTGGAAAGCTGGAAGCGCACGAACTTGACGATGTTGTCGTAGATGGTGCGCCCCGCCCGCACGGCCCGCACGATGTTGGCGAAGTTGTCGTCCGTGAGCACCATGGTCGCCGCCTCCTTGGAGACCTCGGTGCCGGCGATCCCCATGGCCACGCCGATGTGCGCGCTCTTCAGCGCCGGGGCATCGTTCACGCCGTCGCCGGTCATGGCCACGATCTGGCCGCGGGCCTTGAGGGCCTGCACGATCTTCAGCTTGTGCTCCGGGGAGACGCGGGCGAATACGGCGATCTCCATGATGCTGTCGGCGAGCTGCTCCTGCGTCATCCGGTCCAGCTCCGCGCCGGTGACCACGCGGCCGTGCAGGCCCAGTTCGGCCGCGATCGCGGAGGCGGTGCCGGCCTGGTCGCCGGTGATCATCTTTACGGCGATGCCGGCCCGCTTGCACATGTCGATGGCGTACTTGGCCTCCTGCCGCGGCGCGTCCATCAACCCCACCAGGCCCAGGAACGTGAGGCGCTCCACGGACGGGAACAGGTCGTGGGTGGGGTCGAACCGGGCGGCGGGCACGCTGCCCCGGGCCACCGCCAGCACGCGCAGGTGGCGGCCCGCCAAGATGGCGTTTTGCTCCAGCACCCGGTCGCGCTCCGCCGCGTCCAGCGCCTGCTCGCCCTGGGAGGTGAGCCAGCGGCTGCTGCGCTCCAGCACCACTTCCGGGGCGCCCTTCACGTAGAGTTGAAGGGTATCGCCCACGCGGTGCCAAGTGGCCATGAACTTGTGGACGGAATCGAATGGGATTTCGGCGACGCGCGGCGCGCCATCCTCCACGATCTGCCGGTCCACCCCGCCCTTCGCCGCGAGCACCAGCATGGCGCCCTCCATCGGGTCGCCCACCACCTGCTCCTCGTGCAGGCGGCTGTCGTTGCACAGGCACAGCGCGTCCAGCAGCGGGCGCAGGGCCGGCG
>JBGPEV010000591.1:0-2543 GCA_041482995.1 bacterium
GCCGTGCGCGACATGGCGGAGGAACTGGTGAAGCTCTATGCCGCCCGCAAGGCGCGCGAAGGCCACGCCTTCGAGGCGCACGGCGGCCTGCTGACCGAATTCGAGGAAGCCTTCACCTACCAGGAGACCGACGACCAGCAGCGGGCCATCGAGGAAGTGCTGGGGGACATGACCGAGGGGCGCCCCATGGACCGGCTGGTCTGCGGCGACGTGGGCTTCGGCAAGACCGAGGTCGCCATGCGCGCCGCCTACCTGGCCGTGCTGGGCAAGAAGCAGGTGATGATCCTCGTGCCCACCACCATCCTCGCCCAGCAGCACTACGAGACCTTCACCAAGCGCTTCGACGGCTTCGCGGTCACCGTCGGCGTGATCAGCCGCTTCCGCACGCCCCAGGAGCAGAAGAAGCTGCTCAAGGCCTTTGCCGGAGGCCAACTGGACATCCTGATCGGTACGCACCGCCTGCTCTCGGCGGACGTGCTGCCGAAGGACCTGGGCCTGCTGATCATCGACGAGGAGCACCGCTTCGGCGTGGCCCACAAGGAGAAGATCAAGCACATGAAGACGCAGGTGGACGTGGTGACGCTCAGCGCCACGCCCATTCCGCGCACGCTGCACATGTCCCTGATGGGCGTGCGCGACCTGTCGATCATCAACACGCCGCCCATGGACCGCATGGCGATCCGCACGCGGCTGGTCAAGGCCAGCGATTACATCATCCGCGAGGCGGTGGAGCGGGAGATCCGCCGCGGCGGGCAGGTGTTCTTCGTGCACAACCGGGTGGAGACCATCCACGAGTACGGCAACTACCTGCTCTCGCTCCTGCCCCGGGTGCGGCTGGCCATCGCCCACGGGCAGATGCCGGAAAAGCAGCTCGAGGAGATCATGCTCGAGTTCTACCACGGCAATCTGGAGGTCTTGCTCACCACCACCATCATCGAATCCGGCCTGGACATCCCGCGCGCCAACACGATCGTCATCAACAACGCGGACCACTTCGGGCTGGCGCAACTCTACCAGTTGCGGGGCCGCGTGGGGCGCAGCAACGTGCAGGCCTACGCCTACCTGATGGTGAGCGGCGGCAAGGTCTTGACCGACGTGGCGCAGAAGCGGCTCACCCTGCTGCAGGAACTGAACGACCTGGGCAGTGGCTTCAAGATCGCCTCCCACGACCTGGAGATCCGCGGCGCGGGCAACCTGCTGGGCGCCGAGCAAAGCGGCCACATCAATGCGGTGGGGCTGGAACTGTTCACGCAGATGGTGGAGGACGCGGTCGCCACGCTGAAGGGCGAGGACGCCCTGCGCCCGGCCAGCAGCGAGATCAAGCTCGAACTGGGCTTCAGCTATCTGCTGCCCGAGACCTACATCTCCAGTACGCAACAGCGTCTGGACGTCTACAAGCGCCTGGCCGAGGTGAAGAGCGACGAGGAGGCCTGGGAAATGCGCCAGGCGCTGGAAGACCGCTTCGGCAAGCTGCCCGCGGAGATGTCCACCCTGTTCACCCTGCTGCACATCCGCTTGCAAGCCGTGCGCTACGGGATCACCGCCCTGGAGCGGGCGGGCGGGCGCCTGCAAGCCAAACTGGGCCAGCCGGACCGTATTGACGTGGAGCGCCTGCTCAAGCTGGTGGCCGATCCCAAGAGCGGCATCAAGCTCCTCCCCGACGACCGCCTGATCCTTGGCCCCATGCCCAGCGCCCCCGAAGCCGTGCTGGAGCGCCTCAAATTGCTCGACGGGATCGTGAAGGCGAAGGCGGCGTAACAACTGTTTCGGGTTCCGGGTTCAGGGCTCCTGGTGGACGGCCTTTGCCAGGAGGAAAGGTCGCGCGTGCCCGGATGTGTAGGGGCGCGCTGTTGCGCGCCCTGCGGTCTAGCGGGGCACGCGCTTGCGCTTGACGGGATGGGCGGCCAGCCACTCCTTCAGCGCCTCGTTCATGCGGGTCTGCCAGCCCCGGCCCATGGCGCGGAAGCCGGCGACCACATCGCCGTCGAACCGCACCGTCGTGGAGACCTTCTTGCCCGTGCCCGCCGGGCGGCCGCGCCGCAGGGGCGTGGGCAGCACCACGCCCCCGATGCTGAACACGGCACGATCCAGCATTTCCGGCGTGATTTCCGGAATCTCGTCGTCAGGGACGCCGGGGATGGCGTCCATTCTAGCGAAGTCGCTCTTGTACTTCCTCGATTTCCCGTTCATTGGCTATCCTCATGGAAATCACGCGTCGCACCGCATTCCCATCGACTGTGCGTGGCGTCCAGGGGATTGCGGCCATTCTCGCATTCAAGTACCCGAGCGTGACCAGGCGCCGCTCGCCATAGTTCGGCGAGTGTCTTCAAAGGTGAATTGTGGACCCGCGAACACGTTGACCGCGTCGCCAAAATCGATCCCGCGCGGATCAAGTGTCCACGCCCGCTTCGCCGGGTCGAAGTCAATCTTCATGAAATTTATTGTAAATGCTTATGCCTTTAGCTCAGCATGGGCCAACGCTTGGACGCCGTACCCCACCCTGGCCCCTGCGGGGCCTGTCCCTCCCCGTAAACGGAGAGGGA
>JBGPEV010000592.1:0-2542 GCA_041482995.1 bacterium
CAGCTCAAGCTGGGGGCGGACCGGCAGGGCAAGCTGCTGGCCTGCGCGGCGGACGTGGTGCAGCGGGGCGGCGCCCACGGCGGCTACGGCATCGTGACCATCCTCTACGCCGGCGCCCTGCTCAACGCGATCTACGAGATCCCCAACGTGCGCTACAAGGGCCGGCGCGTGCTCACCAACACGCCCGCCAACGGTGCCATGCGCGGCCACGGCACGGTGGACGTGCGCTTCGCCTTCGAGAGCGCGCTGGACATGCTGGGCAAGAAGCTGGGCATGAACCCCGCCCGTCTGCGCCAGGTGAATCTGCTGCGGAACACCCCGCGGCTCACGGTCAACGATCTGTTCGTGAACAGCTACGGCTACCCGGAGTGCATCGACAAGGTGCTGGCCGCCTCGGGTTACATGGAGAAGCAGGGCCAACTGCCCTTCGGCAAGGGCGTGGGCATCGCCGGCAGCCACTACCCGAGCGGGGCGGCCAAGCCCGTGAACCGCAGCAACATGCCACAGGCCACCGTCACCATGAAGCTGGACACGGACGGTTCCATCACGCTCTTCACCGGGGCGGCGGACATCGGCCAGGGCTCCAGCACGACGATGATGCAGATCGCGGCCGAGGTCATCGGCATCGGGCCGCACCGCTTCCGCGTGGTGGCGGCCGACAGCGCCATCACCCCCAAGGACAACGGCAGCTACTCGAGCCGCGTCACGCTCTATGTGGGCAATGCCACGCTGGAAGCCGCCCGCAAGATGCGCGACGAGCTGTTCCAGGCGGCGGCGCGCGGACTCAAGGTGTTCCCGGTGGACCTGGAGCTGGTGGACGACACGTTCCGCGTCATTGCGGAGCCGGAGCAAAAGCTGTCCTGGAACGAGGTGGTGGAACTGGCCCTGGAGTACCAGGGCACGCTGATCACCAAGGGCACCTACGCCACCCCCAAGATCACCCAGGGCGGCAGCAACTACCGCGGCGCGGGCGTGGGCGCTTCCCCGGCCTTCAGCTATTCCGCCCAAGTGGTGGAGGTGGAGGTGGACGTGAAGACGGGCAAGATCAACATCGAGAAAGTCCACGTGGCCCACGACTGCGGGTTCGCGCTCAACCGGCTCTCCGCCGAGGGCCAGATCGAAGGCTCCGTGTGGATGGGCATGGCCCAGGGCCGCCAGGAGGAGACGCACTACGAGAACGGCCTGCCCCTGGCCCCCAACCTGTTGGACTACCGCTTTCCCACCATGATGGAGTCGCCGGACATCAACACGATCCTGGTGGAGAGCAACGAGACCGGCGGCCCCTTCGGCGCCAAGGAAGCGGGCGAGGGTTCCCTGGCTGCCTTCCTGCCCGCCCTGGCCAACGCCGTAGAGGATGCCATCGGCGTGCGCATCACCGACCTGCCGCTCACGCCCGAGAAGGTGTTCGACGCCATGCAGCAAGCTCGCAAAGCCGCCGCCAAGGCGGCGAAGCCCATGCCCGTGCCGGCGGCCCGGGCGGCGGGAGACTAAACTGCAACTGCGCATCCGCAGATTTCGCAGATGACGCGGATTAAACTGCCACTGCTGAACCACGACGAGCACAACGAGCACGACGAACTGCAAAAGGCCGAAACACAAAGACCACGAAGGAACCGCGCGACGGAAGTCCGTCGTGTCGAAGTGCCGTCGCGGTTCAGCAGTTTTGAGTGTTCAATCTGTGAAATCTGCGCAATCTGCGGATGCGCAGTTTTTTTGAAGCAGGTAAAGACACGCATGACCTACGCCATCCATCCCTTCACGCTGCACCGGCCGCGCACGGTCGCGGAGACGATGGACCTGCAGCGCGCGCATCCGGGCGCGCTCTACGTGGCGGGCGGCACGGACATGGTGGTCAACCTGCGCAAGCGCATCCGCGAGCCGGAGCACCTGATCGACCTGAAGTCGGTGGCCGATTTGCGGGGCATCCAGGTCACCAAAACCCACCTGATCGTGGGCGCGGCGACGACCATGGTGGAACTGAACGGTCACCCGGACGTTCAGGCGCGCCTGCCCATGCTGGCCGAGGCGGCGGGACTGGTGGCGGGGCCGACCATCCGCCAGATGGCGACCGTGGGCGGCAACCTGGTGCTGGACACGCGCTGCCGCTACTACAACCAGAGCTACTTCTGGCGCACGGCCAACGACTTCTGCTTGAAGAAGGAGGGCACGGTGTGCCACGTGGCGCCGGGCGGCAGCTTCTGCTGGGCCGCCTTCAGCGCGGACACGCCCCCGGTGCTGCTCGTGTTGGGCGCGGAGTTGGAGTTGGCCGGGCCGGCGGGCCAGCGCACGGTGCCGTTGCGCGGCTTCTATGGCAAGGACGGACGCTGGTCCCTGGGCGAGGAAACGGATGAGCCCGTGCCGGGCGGCCTGCGGCCCGGGGAGCTGATCGTGCGGGTGCGCATTCCCTGGCCCGCCGCCGGGTGGGAAGGCGTCTACGAGAAGCTGCGCGTGCGGGACTCCATCGACTATCCCCTCGTGGGCGTAGCGCTGGCCGTGCGCTGGAGCAGCGTGGGGAGGCGCATTGACGACATCGCGCTGGCCC
>JBGPEV010000593.1:0-2530 GCA_041482995.1 bacterium
AAGCGGAAGCTGCGCTGCTGGCCGGGTTCACCCGCCGGCTGCGCCGCCGCCCCGGACAGAGGCGCGGGGGACGGCGCGCTGAACTTGGTGCCCAGCGCGGCCGTATCGCCCACCGTGGCGGCCATGTAGGCGCGCACCCGCTCCAGCGTGGTCGTGGTGATGCGCCCGCCGTCGCGCACGCGGTTGACGAACTTCCCGTCGTTCACCGCCTGCCGTCCGAACGTGGATTCGGCCACGCCCATCAGCCGGCAATAGTCCGTGATCTCGCGCAGCAGCGCCTGCGCTTCCCCTTCCGGCTGTCCAGCGACACGCTGTTCCATGGCGCACCCCCTCCAGAGAGCCTCAATCTTCCGCCTGCGGCGCTCCAGAAGTCAAGCTATCCGAATCCCATTGGAGAAGTGGGACGTATAATGGGTATAATCCCACTCACAACCCACTTCGTCTGCATCGTTCCGAAGGGACTAAACTACGCTTTAACAGGGCACAACGGAAGAAACGATTTCCCGGGAGGCAGGGCTGCAGAGTCGACGGGGCAGGTAGAGCGGCGGCGGGAGATCAACTGAAAGGGTGCACTGGCGCCAATTGCGGGATATGTCCCACTTTCTGACGAGCGGGGTGGGACGGGGGCGGAGAATACCCTTTGGGTCCGCCCAGCCGTGCCATCCGTTCCCCTACCGCCTTCGCAGGATCACCCGCTCGGGCTCGCCCGGTTCCAGGCCCAGGCGCTCCTGCAAGGACTGCTCGAAGAGGGAAAGCTCCAGGCGGCCGTCGCTTTTCCACAGGTTGCCGATACGAAGAACTCTCCCGCAGGAGTGTGTTATTCTGCTTTCATGGTCAACATGGACACGATCCGCGCCATGGCGGAATTCATTGTCGCCAACTTCGATCCGGAACGGGTCGTGTTGTTTGGCAGCTATGCCAGCGGCATGGCGACGGAGGATAGCGATGTGGACCTATTGGTCGAGGTGCGGACGGACCCGCGGCCGCACCCCCTCAGCAATCCGATTCATCATGCGCTGGTGAAGCAATTCATGGTGCCGACGGATGTCTTCATCAGGACGAGCGCCGCGGTAGACGAGTTTCGAAATGTGAAAGACTCGATCATCTACAGCGCCCTGACGCAGGGGACGCTTCTCTATGAACGACCCGAATAGTCCCGCGGCGTGGGTGGAGTTCGCGGAAGAAGACCTCCGCACGGCACGAATCGCGCTTGAAGCCAGTCCGCCACTGGTGCGAAGCGCGTGCTTCCGTGTGCAGCAGTGCGCCGAGAAATACCTCAAGGGATACTTGGTTTCGAAGGCCAGCACCTTTCCGAAGACTCACGATTTGGGCTTGTGGCTGCACCGCTGCGCGGCCCATGACAATTCGATGCAGGAGAGTGCCGCACTCTGCGATTTGCTGAACGAATTCATCGAGTCAGGCCGCTATCCCGCCAAAGATGTGGCGAAGCCATCGCTCGACGACGCCCGACATGGCCTGAATGCCGCTATTCAAGTCGCGCAGTTTGTGTCTGCAAGACTCACAGGCGCCGCGACTCCGCCCCGGTAGCGCGGGAAAATCTGCGAAATCCGCGGTTCCGCCATTTTTCCCCAGCCCCCTATTTCCTCCGCAGGATCACCCGCACGGGCTCGCCCGGTTCCAGGCCCAGGCGTTCCTTGAGGGATTGCTCGAAGAGGGAAAGCTCCAGGCGGCCGTCGCTGTTCCACACGGCGCCGACGCGCCCGCTGCCGGCCAACTGGGCGTAGTGCTCGCACAGCTTGGCCTCGATGCCCGATTGCAGGAAGACACGGTCGATGGAGCGGTTCTCCAGGTCCGCCCGGGAGATGTTGGTGAGGGCGTTGCCGAAGCGGTCGAACAGCACGACCATCCCTTCCACCACGCCCTCGGCATACACCGGCTGGGGCTCGGGCAGCATCACCACGTCCTCCGCGTCGCCGCCCACCGCATCCAGCGCCATGCCACCGGCCAGGTGGGCGGCCACGGGGGCAAAGAGCGTGAGTCCGTCGAAGCTGGCGCTCTTCTGCCACTGGCGGGTGTTCTCGTTGATCTCCACCACGCGCACGATGCCGTCGTCGGTGGCGGCCAGGCTCAGCACGCCATTGTCGGGGCCGACGAAGTAGTAGTGGGAGGTCTCGATCACCAGGGCCGAGCGCCAACTGCCCACGCCGGGATCGACCACGGCCACGTGGATCGTCCCCTCCGGAAAACGCGGGGCGGCGCGCCGCAGGCACCAGGCGCCGTATAGGATGTTCTGGGGCGGAATCTCGTGGCTGATGTCCACCACGCCGACGGCGCCGGTGATGGTCAAGATGCGGCCCTTCATGGCGCCCACGTATCCGTCGGCCGTGCCGAAGTCCGTGGTGAGGGTGATCAGCGAGGAGAGGGACTTCACGGGGTCTCTGCGGGGGGCACGGCGAAGTGCCACAAGCTGCCGTCTTCCGGCGCGGTGAAGAACGGGCCGCCATCGGGCGCGGGCGTGAAGCCTTGGGCGAGCAGGAAGGCGGCGCCGGCGGCGTTTTCCGCCTCCACG
>JBGPEV010000594.1:0-2521 GCA_041482995.1 bacterium
CCTTGACATCGTTGGCTCCGTTGACGTTAGCTCAAGCTGAGTGGCGGCTCCCGCGGCCTCGCAAGCAGGTTTGGCGAGAGGGTCCCCAGCGCGTCCGCCGCTGCACCAGTCTAGCGCCGAAAGGCCCCCTATGGACAAACCGGAAATCGACGTCGTTGCCGCCGCCCGGGCCAATCTGGAACTGATGCTGGTGGAGAACACCCAGCTTCAGCGCCAGTTTGGCAAGGTGCTGGAAAAGCTGGGCGCCCTGGAGAGCCTGGCCCCGGTGGAGCGGCGCCAAAAGTTCCGGGAAATGGAGAAGCTGGGGGACTTGAAGTTCAACGGGGTGGATATCCGGCTCTTTGCCCACCACACCAACCCCAACAAGCCGTTGCCGCCCCCGGACTTCCTGCAGCGCACGCGGCGCCGTTTGCGCAACACGAACACCCTGATCGAGGAATTCCTCAAGCGGGAGTTGTTTACGGAAGGATCGGACCTGAAGGACGAGATCGACGCGCTCACCTACAACATCGTCAATGCCGGCAACCCGCCGGAAGTACGGGAGTTCAAGCAGAAGGTGGAGATGCTGCGCGCGTCCACGGGATTCCTTCATTACCTGGACGCGAAGAAGGAATTCATCAAGAAGGACCCGGACCTGAAGACCGATGCGGACATCATCGCCACCAAGGAATCGGTCGAGGAAGGGGTGGAAAACCTCAAGCGGCGGGAAGACGACCTGAAGGCGATCAGCCAGCAGATGACTACCGGGGACCTCAGCGCCGACGAGGCCCAGTTGCAACTGGAAGAGCTGTCGCTGACCGACGTCAAGTAGCCGCGTTGACAGGGCGCGCCCGGCTGCCTACCCTTGCGGTGCCCCTTACAGTGCAAGGCGCTCCCGCGGCGAAAGGCGGCGGCGCCGCGATCCTGCCATGCTCAGCCGGGCCCACGACCATGCGCGTACCCCAGGCCGTCACGCACTCCCCCGCCGCGCCGCTGCCGGCCGATCTGGGGGCGAAGCAGCGCGCGCTGGAGCAGGTGCTCTCCGGGCTGGAGAGCGCGATCACGGCGTTTTCCGGCGGGGTCGATAGCTCGCTCGTGGCCTACCTGGCGCACCAAGCGCTGGGCGCCCGCGCCCTGGCCGTCACGTCCCGCTCGGAAAGCCTGACGCGCGACGACTACGACCTGACCCGGGCACTGGCCGCTGAATGGGGCATGGCGTACCGCTCCATCAAGACCCAGGAAATCGACAACCCGCGGTACCGGGCCAATCCGGCCAATCGCTGCTACTATTGCAAGTCCACGCTGTACGGCGACTTGGCGGCACTGGCCCAGGCCGAGGGATACCGGGCCATCCTGAACGGCACCAACGTGGATGACCTGGGGGAGCATCGCCCGGGCCTGCAAGCGGCGCGCGAGTTCACGGTGCGCTCGCCGCTGGCCGAATGCGGGTTCACCAAGGCGGACATCCGCGCGTTATCGGCCCACCTGGGCCTGCGCAACGCGGAGAAGCCCCAGGCCGCCTGTCTCTCCAGCCGCGTACCCTACGGCTTTTCCATCTCGCTGCCCGTGCTCTCGCAAATCGAACAAGCCGAAAAGCTCCTGAAGGAGTTGGGGTTCACCCAGTTGCGCGTGCGGCACCACGACAGCATCGCCCGCATCGAGGTTCCCCCCGCGGAATTCCCGCGGGTGCTGGAACACCGCGCCGCCATCGAGCAGGGGCTGACCGCGCTCGGCTACCGCTATGTGACCCTGGACCTCAAAGGCTTCCGCAGCGGCAGCCTGAACGAGGGATTGGGCAAGCGCTAGCCGTTCGCTCCCGGACCAGCCAGTTCCCACAACCGGATCAGCAGCGCCAGGTCTTGCGCGGCGTGGCCCACGGTCTTGAAGAGCGTGCGCGCCGCCTGCGGTGGTGCGGGGCCGCCGATCAGATCGAACTGGTCGCCCGCCACCCGATCGCCGGACCAACCCGCCCGCAGGGCCGCCACACAGTCTCCCGCTTCCTTCAGCGCGGCGGGAGAGTCCAGCCAAACCTGGGCGCTGGGGAAGACCTCGGGCGGCAGCTCGTTCATGCTGGGGGCCGCGGAGCCGATGGCGGCGATATGGCAGCGGGCCGGCAGATCGGCGGCGGCGAAGAGCGGCTGCGGCGCCGGGGTGGCGGTGACGATGGCGTCGGCCCCCGCCAGCGCCGTCCGGGCAGCAGGGGCCCGCCGCGTCAGCTCCCGCACCGGCGGCGCCAGCAGGGCGGCCAGGCGCCGCCACGCCTCCGCCGAGCGGGCCACCACGCGCACCTCGCGCAGCATCGGATAGGCGGCGGCGAAGGCCACGATATGGGCGGACGCCTGCACGCCGGTTCCAAACACCGTCAACGCATCGCAGCGCGGCAAGACCGCCAATGCGCCGGCCGCCGATACGGCGGCGGTGCGCAGGGCCGTGAGCGGCTTGCCATCCCCCCAGAACAGCAGGCGCCCCGTGTCCGCCGCGTAAAGGAACACCTCCGCTTCCACGTTGGGCCGCCGCTCGGGCATCAAATGGGCCAGCTTCA
>JBGPEV010000595.1:0-2517 GCA_041482995.1 bacterium
ACGGAGAGGATCAGCCCGGTTTCCTCCAGGATCGAGATGAAGCGGTCCGGACCCAGCAGCCCCTGGCGCGGATTCTGCCAGCGCAGCAGCGCCTCGACCCCCGCCACCTCGCCCCGCACCACGTTGACGAGCGGATGGTAGTGCAGCACGAACTCCTTGCGCTCCAGGGCGCCGCGCAGGTGGGCCGTGAGGGTGAGCCGCTCGGTGGCGCGCAGGTTCATGGCCGGCGTAAAGAAGCGGTATACGCCGCGCCCAGCCGTCTTCGCGCTGCTCACGGCGGATTCCACGTTGCGCATCATGTCCTCCGCCTCCTGGCCGTCCTCGGGGAAGACCGTAATGCCCACGCTGGCCCCGACGGGGGCGTCCTGCCCGCCCAGCAGCACGGGCTCCTTGAGCGCGGCCATGATCTTCTCCGCCACCACGGCGGCGCTCTCTCCGCTCTTCAGGTCCATCAGCAGCAGGGCGAACTCGTCGCCGGCCAAGCGCGCCAACGTGTCGTTGGTGCGCACCAGGGGCTTGAGCCGCTCGCCCACTTCCTTCAGGGCGCGGTCCCCGGAGGTGTGTCCAAACGTCAGGTTGAGTTCGCGGAAGCGGTCCATGTCCAGCATCACCACGCCCAGCTTCCACTGGCTGCGGCGGGATTGGGCGAGCGCCTGGTTGAGCCGGTCCAGGAACAGGGAGCGGTTGGGCAGGCCGGTCACGGTGTCGTAGTTGGCCAGGGCGTGGATGCGCTCGTTGGAACCGAGCCACTCGGACACGTCGCGCACGGCGGCGACGAACTCGACACCCCGCCGGGGGTCGCCGGGGATGACCTCCGCCTGCTCGTCCACGAAGCGCACGCGGCCGTCCGGTAACTCCAGCCGGTAGGCGATGTTGTAGCCCTGGCGGCCGCTCACGGCGCGCTGGAAACCCTCCTGCACGCGCAGCCGGTCTTCCGGATGCACGCGCGCAAAGTAGTCCGTCAGCGTGACCGCCACGTCTTCCGCGGAAAACTGGTAGAGGCGCCGCAGTTCCTCGGAGCAGCGCAGGTGGCCGTGCTGCTCGTCATAGTGCCAGGTGGGCACCTTGGCGACGCGCTGGGTGATCTCCAGGACGTTCGCCTCGGTCTGCCAGCGCCGCAGGGCGCGGCTCACGCGCAGGATCTGGATCAGGCGCGGGGCCGCCACCGCCCAGTCCAGGGGCTTGGCCTCGAAGACGAACGCCCCGCTCTGGTAGGCCCGGTCGATCACGCCCTGTTGACCCGCCGGCACCAGCATCACCACGGGCGCCCCGCCGTTCTGCAATTCTTGGCAGAGCGTGAAGCCCCCGCCAGCCGGCAGGTCCGCGTCGATCAGCACCAGGTCCGGCTGCATCCCCTCGTGCAGGGCCCGCGCCTCGGCGGCGTTGGCCGCGACGGCGAGCCGCAGGGTCTCCGGCACCGCCCCCGTGCCCACGGCGGGTGCGTGCGTCACCACCAGCACCAGCGGGCTGTCTGCGCCCGCCTCGTTGAGAGCCATGGCCATTCCACCTGAGGTGAGTGAACAAAGGGACTGAATCCAGCGGTGACGGCTGCCTGCGGTACCGCACCGCAGGGGTGACGTCCCAGTACCTCCCGGGATCGGGACCGTTTGTACGCCGTTTGTACACCGGTTGCCATCCCGACGCGGCCCAATCCCAAGCCTACCCCGATCGTGGACGGCCCGCCCACTCGGTAGCTTCCAGCGCGCTGGGCGACCGCCTCACGCCCACTGAATCTCGTGCCGCATCGCGAACGGGCCGAGCCGCTCGTGCACCTGCTGCTCCAGGGCCGCGCGGTCTGCCCCGCTGCCGGAGAGCACGACCGTGGCCAGGCTGCCGTGCACCGGATGTGCGCCGACCCGTACGTTCACCGCAACGCCCTGCCCGGCGAGCGGGGCGAGCACCTGGGCGAAGGCGCGCCGGGCCGCGTCCCAGCGCAGTTCGGGCTTGAAGACCTTGCCCACGGCGGTGAGGGGCATGGGGCTGACCGGAAACAGGTTGACCGGCACGGCCGCCCGCTCCGGCGCGCGGGAACGGACGAACTCCAGCAGTTCCCCCGGCTCGGCCCGCACGTCCGCTTTCAGTTGCACGTAGGCGACCGGCAGTTCCCCCGCGTAGGCATCGGGCTGGCCCACCACGGCGGCCAGTCCCACCGCCGGGTGCTGGTAGAGGATTTCCTCGATGGGCAGCGGGTCGATGTTGTGTCCGCCGCGGATGATCAGGTCCTTGGCGCGGCCGGTGATCCACAGGTAGCCGTCCTCGTCCAGCCGCCCCAGATCGCCCGAGTTCACCCAGCCCTCGGCCACGAAGGCGCCCTGATTGTGGGCCGCGTTCAGGTAGCCGGAGAACACGCCGGGCCCGCTCATGGCCACCACCCCGATCTCGTTGGCGGCGCAGTCGCGCTCCACCTTGCCATCGGGGTTCAGTTTCACCACGCGGACGGCGCTGTAGGGCATGGCATGCCCCACCGAGCCCAGGCGCACGGGGCGGTCCGGGTACGAGAGGGTGAGCACGCTGGAG
>JBGPEV010000596.1:0-2511 GCA_041482995.1 bacterium
AGGCGCCCACGCGCAGGCCCACGTGCTCGGCCGTCTGCTTGGTGAATTGCCACATTCCCCGCGCGTGGCCCGAATCGGCGCGATTCTCGAACTTGGACTCCAGCATGGGCAGATAGGCCAGTTCCCGCGGCAGCCGCTTGCGCTCGAATTCGCGGATCATCGTGGGCAGGTAGGGCTTGCCCTGCTGCAGCGCGACCGCGACGGTGTTGGTCTTCCGATAGTGCTCCCGGAAGTGCGCCACGCGCGGATGGTCGGAAATCCAAATTGCCGGCTTGTTGTCTTTCACGTAGCCTGAACTGGCGCGGCCATAGCGCACGCCGCCCGGGCGGCTCGTGGCGCAGGATGCGGCCAGCAGGGCCAGGACGATCCAAAGCAGCAACATTCCAAACGGTGGGACGGACGGCCGGATGAGGCGGTGCGGCATCAGGTTCCTTCCTGGAGTTGAAGTGTCGCACAATGGCAGCGCTCCCCGTGGCACGCGCTAGACGCTGGCGTGAAGCGCCCAATAGCCCGGCAGCGCGAGGCGGCGCTCCTGACCTCCAAGGATGCAAGTTCGCGGCCATGAGTTTCCGCCCCGCAGACGAGTTTCCTGGACGGGTTGCCCTGCCGTTTCAATGGCATGGCGCAGGGGTGCTGCCCCTCGCGCCGCCCACGATGGCTTCTGCCACGCCCCTCGCCACCGGTGCGCCGTGCTGGATCTGAAGAGCCTGCGCGATCTGCTGGCCCGCCACGGCGACGCCCTGGACCACGCCGTGCGCGCCTTCGAGATTGGCGGACGCCCGTTCGACTTCAACCGGCGCCGCGCGCTGATGGGCGTGATCAACCTCTCGGCCGATTCCTGGTACGCCGAAAGCGTCTGCCGCACCGAAGCGGAGGCGATCGCACGGGGCGAAGACTTGGCGCGCCACGGCGCCGACTTCGTGGACGTGGGCGCGGAATCCACGCTCCCCAACGCGGCCCGCGTGAGCGCCGCCGGCCAGAATGCCCGCCTCGTGCCGGTCGTGCGCGCCCTTTCGGCCCGGGGCATCCTGGTTTCCGTGGAGAGCTACTACCCCGAGGTGCTGGAGGCGACGGCGCTGGCGGGCGCCCGCCTGTTCAACCTCACCGGCCTCCAGCACGAGGCCGAGGCGCTCAAGCTCGCCCGGCGCTTCGGCGCCGCCGTGATCTACTGCTACGTGCAGGGCGAGACCGTGCGCAACCTGGGCCGCTTCGAGTTCTCCGACGACATGGCGGCCGAGCAGGAAGCCTACTTCCGCGAGTGCACCGCGCGGGCGGAGCGGGCCGGCGTGCAGCGCTGCATCGTCGATCCCGGCCTGGGCTTCTACTACCGCAACCTGGAGGACGGCGAGTTGCGGGTGAACTACCAGATCGACACGTTCCTGCACGCCTTCCGCATGAGCCGCGTCGGGTGGCCGGTGATGAACATCCTGCCCCACGCTCCCGAAATCTTCGGCGCCGAGCAGCGCCGCGCGGCCGAGCCGTTCTTCGCCGTGCTCGCCCTGCTCGGCGGCACCCACATCCTCCGCACCCATGAGTTGCCGACGGTCGCCCGCATCCGCGACGCCATGGCCTTCTACCGGGGGCACGTGCGGAAGTAGGAACAGCAAACCACTGCAACAACAGCGAACCGCAGATTACGCAGATTTCACAGATTTTTTCTCGGCACGTCCACGATCCCCGTTGTGCCGATAGTGTCGGCGATTCAGGCGATTGCGTGGGGCGGATCGCGATCCGCCCCTACACGGTGCTCGCCCGGCCCAACAGCCCGGCAGGGGCCATCCGTCTGCCGCCCCAGGCAATTTCAATCTGCGTAATCTGCGGTTCGCAGTTTCTTTTCCCGCCGCCTGTTTTCGCTGCGCCCAGCCTCCCGCGATGGGCAACAACTGCGGAACCGCAAATTACGCAGATCTTTCTGGGCAGCCCGACGATCCGCGTTTTGGCCGATAGTGCCGGCGATTCAGCCGACTGCGCAGGGGCGGATCGCGATCCGCCCCAACCGGGAACGAACCCAATTCTCGGACGTGGCAATTTGCCTCGGTTGGCCACCCAAGTCGTTTTCAATCTGCGTAATCTGCGCAATCTGCGGATGCGCAGTTGTTTTTGCTAAGCCCAGCCGCCAGACGCTGCACCGCCGCTGGCCCCACGTAGTGGGCACACCGGGGAGATCAGTACCACCGCCGGGCTGGGCATGGCTCACCCCGGTTTGTAATTTTCCGCAATGTCCGGCAATTTCAGATCGTTGCCAGATCATGCGCCAAGCCGCACCCGATTCCGCACGACCCAGCCGGTTCGGTTTATAATTTTCCTGGAACCGTCCCCATTTCAGCTATTTACACTTGAGAATACCGGTATGCTGTGCGAGGGGGTCGCTACCTCTCGCCCGGCAACTCCTTTGGAGTGGGTTGTTCAGAAATATAATCAATTTCACACACTTGCAATCCCAAGAACTGACGTCGCTCCGGGCCATGACGCTCCAAGGGAGACCCTGGCCCACCTGCCAGAATACCGAAA
>JBGPEV010000597.1:0-2506 GCA_041482995.1 bacterium
CGCAACCGATCGAGCGAAAACGCGGATCGTGGGAAAAAGAGGACGAGGGCAAGCCAAGGCGACCTATCCACCCGGAGCGCACCGCTATGCCTTGGTCTTGCTCGGTTGCTCTCACGGGCGTTCTTTGCGCCTTTGCGTGAAATTCTTTTCGCAGTTCGTTGTGGCAGTCCTTAGTGTCCTTCGTGTCCGGCGCCTGCCCTCGAGCGCAGCGAAGGGTGGTGAAAAAGTTGTTGCCGTTGCCGTCCTTGACAAACGCCGGGCCACCGTTCTTATTGGGAGCTTGGCATCCAACGAGCATCGCAGCCAGCGCCGGACGCTTGCGGGAGGCGCCAGCATCCATTCTCACCGAGGCCTTCGTGTACGAAACATCGGAGATTCGCAAGGGACTGAAGATCGTGATCGACGGCATTCCCTACGCCGTGGTGGACTTCCAGTTCGTCAAGCCGGGCAAGGGCAACGCGTTCACGCGCACCAAGATCAAGAACCTGATGACGGGCGCCGTGATCGACCGCACCTACAAATCCGGCGAGAAGCTGGCACCGGCGGAGATGGAAGACCGCAACATGCAGTTCATGTATGCGGACGACGGGGGCTACCATTTCATGGACCAACAGTCCTACGAGCAGATGAGCGTGCCGAAGGACATCGTGGGCGGCCAGTCCGATTATCTGCTCGAGAACATGGAGGTGTTCGTCTCCGTGTTCCAGGGCCGCCCGGTGAGCGTGCAGGTGCCCAACTTCGTGGAACTGGCGGTGGCCCAAACCGACCCCGGCGTGAGGGGGGATACCGTGTCCGGGTCCAAGAAGCAGGCCACCCTCACCACCGGCGCGGTGATCAACGTGCCGCTGTTCGTGAACACCGGCGATGTGCTGAAGATCGACACGCGCACCGGCGAATACGTCGAGCGCGTGAAGTAGTTCCGTCGCCGCGCTACCCCCAACCGGCGGTGACCGGTGGAGCGGGCGTCACGCCCGCCCGGTGCTCTCCCCATGACCTCCCCCCGCCCCGGCGCCCTCGCCCCCGGAATCCCCCATCGCGGCCGCGTGGTCGATGTTGCCGCGACGCCCGCCGGTGGGCGCTTGGCGCTCCTGATCGAGGATCGCACGGCCTTGCTCGCCCCGCCCGCCGGCACGGCCGTGCAGCCCGGCGACCTGGTGGAGGTGACCGTGAACGCGGCCGGGGAAGTCGTCACGCTGCGCCCCATCGGCCGCCCGGCTCCCGGCGCCTGGCGGGAGAGCGGGGACGCCCTGCGTTGGCGGCGTGCGGGACAGGCCCCCAGCCGCATCGCCCTGCTGCGGTTGCGCGCCCAGGTGCTGCGGGCGCTGCGGGCTTACCTGGACGGCGAGGGCTTCGTGGAAGTGGACACGCCCGCCTTGGTGCGCGCGCCCAGTCCGGAGCCCTCGTTCGCGCCCCTTGGCGTGGGGCTCGAGCACACCAAGCCTGCTGGAGGCGCCAGCGGCCAGTGGCTGATCACCTCGCCCGAGTTCCAGCTCAAGCGCCTGCTGGTCGGGGGGATGGAGCGCATCTACCGGCTGGGGCCGGTGTTCCGGGGCGGGGAGCGGGGCGCGCACCACAACCCGGAGTTCACCCTGCTCGAGTGGTACCGCGCCTGGGCCGACAGCGGCGCGCTCGCCGTGGACCTGGCGGCCATGCTGCGCGTGGTGGCACCGCTGGCCGAGGCTTTTGCCGCGCAGCACGGGGAGGGAGCCGCGCCGCGCCTGCGGACCGGGTGGACGCAGGGCGCGCTGCCCCAGGTCACCATGGCGGAGTTGTTCCGCCGCCACCTGGGCATGCACCTGCGGGGCGTGACCGATGGCCCTGCATTGCGCCACGCCGCGTTGGCTGCCGGGGTGCCGGGCGCCGACCGGCTGCCGGACGACTTTGAGCAGGCGTTCTTCACCCTGTGGGTGGAACTGGAGCCGCGCTTTGGCCCGGAGCCGTTCCTGGCCACCGACTGGCCGCTGCCCCTGGCCAGCTTGGCGCGGGTCACGCCCGGAGATCCAACGGTGGCCGAGCGCATGGAGTTGTACGGGGGCGGACTGGAGTTGGCCAACGGCTTTGCCGAGCTGACCGACCCGGCCGAGCAGCGCCGCCGCTTCGAGGCCAATCTGGCGCAACGCCGGGCGCGCGGCCTGCCTCCGGTGCCGCTGGACGAGGCCTTCCTGTCAGCCCTGGGCGAGGGCCTGCCCCCCAGCGCGGGCATGGCTCTGGGCGTGGACCGGTTGGTGATGTTCGCCGCGGGCTGCCCCGACGTGCGGCAGGTGCTGCCCTTCGCGGAGGATGAGCGGTAGGGAAACCGCACCCCAATCTCCCGGGGCCCCTGTGTTGCCGGTGCCTCGCGCAAGCCCTCCGGCACATTTCCCCGCTGCGGGGTAAGGGAGAACTGCCGTGTCTACCCCCCGCCCCCACGCAAGCGAGGGGGTGTAAAGTGGCGCCCCCGCGGGGGGGTATTGGCTTAGGGCGGGTTTTGGCCGGTGGGGTGGGGGTGGCAGTTTGTGCCCCCGTC